>DASYRR010000205.1:0-14621 GCA_036004125.1 Pyrinomonadaceae bacterium
GTGATTGCGGATTCGGCGCCGCCACAAATCATCACATCCGCGGCGCTGCGCTGGATGATCTTGAAACTGTCGCCGATGGCGTGGGCGCCGGCTGAACATGCTGTGGCCGTAGCTGAATTAGGTCCCTTGGCGTTGTGGCGGATGGAAACCTGTCCGGAAGCAAGGTTGACTATTGCCGAAGGAATAAAAAATGGCGAGACGCGGCCCGGGCCCTCGTTCAAAAGTTTCGAGTGCTCCCGCTCGATGGCCCAGAAATCTCCGATGCCACTGCTGATATAGGTGCCAACTTCCTCTGCGATGTCGTCGGTAACCTTCAGCCCGCTGTCGGTCATCGCCTCCTGAGCCGCAGCAACCGCGTAATGAATAAAGGCGCCCATCTTGCGCGCCTCTTTTTTGGCAATGAAGGCCAACGGATCGAAGTTCTTGACTTCGCAGGCAAATTTGACCGGAAACCTTTCGGCGTCGAACTTCTTGATGTAGTCGGCACCACTGCGTCCGCTCATCAATGCGGTCCACGTCTCTTCGACCGTATTGCCAACAGGTGTGACGAGGCCGAGCCCCGTAATCACGACACGACGTGTCAAGCTAAAACTCCTTGGAAGAATAGTGATAAGTGAATAGTGATGAGTGATAAGAAAAACAAACGTCTTATCACGTATCACTTATCACTCATTACTATTTCTTGTGCTGATCGATGTAGTTATAAGCGTCGCGAACACTCTGAATCTTCTCAGCGTCTTCGTCGGGAATTTCAATGCCAAACTCCTCTTCAAAACGCATCACCAGTTCTACGGTATCGAGTGAGTCAGCACCCAGATCATCAATAAATCTGGCGTTCGGAGTCACTTCATTCTCGTCAACTCCGAGTTCGTCGACGATGATTTGCTTTACCTTGTTCTCGATCTCTTGATCGGGCATCTCGTTGCTCCTCTGTGAGTTTTTCTTAGATCATCCATTCAGTTTGGCGCGCGCCGCTTCCAAACTTGCCGAATCTTCCACGTTAAAACAGTTCGCCTCTCGATTGATCTGCCGGAGCAGACCCGACAAGACTTTTCCTGGGCCCACCTCTAAAAAAGTACCAATTCCCTGTTGCCACAGTGACTCTATCGACTCCAACCAGCGAACTGGAGCTGAGACCTGCCGGAAGAGCGCATTCCGCAATTCCCCAGGCTCTTTAGTGACTCGAGCATCGACGTTTGTCACCACTGCCGTGTTTGGTTCATTGAATCTAAGCTGATCGAGTTCAACGGCCAAACGCTCTTGCGCCGGTTTCATAAGCGCACAGTGAAAGGGAGCACTAACATTCAACTTAATGACGCGTTTAGCAACACCTTTCAACAACTCCATTGCGCGCTCAACAGCCTCAGCGTTTCCAGCGATAACCACCTGGTTTGGCGAATTAATATTGGCTATTGCGCAAACCTGACCACCACTTGCTTCCTTACATGCTTGCTCAATTGCCGCCCGTTCCCCACCAATCACGGCGGCCATTGCGCCGGTGCCTACTGGTACGGCTTCCTGCATGTAACGACCACGTGCCCGCACTGTGCGAACGGCATCTGCGAGCGAGAGTGCGCCAGCTGCAACAAGAGCCGAGTATTCACCCAAACTATGTCCAGCGACAAAAGCAGGAGCGGGCAATCCCGCACTCTGAATCACTCGAAAAGCGGCAACCGAGACGGTTAAGATCGCGGGCTGCGTATTTTCCGTTAGTTGAAGTTCCTCCCCCGAGCCTTGAAAACAGACTCTAGAGATTGCGAAATTCAACGCCGTATCAGCTTCTTCAAAGACCTCTCGTGCTACTGCAAAATTCTCAACCAGGTCCCTTCCCATTCCGGCGTACTGCGAACCCTGACCGGGAAAGAGAAAGGCGATTGCAGATTTCAGATTGCAGATTTCAGATTGCTCGTTGTCAACCAATGCCATTCAGTACCTAGTGTAAAAATTTACGGGCCCAATCCCTCTGCCAATCTGAAATCTGCAATAGTCTTACCAACGCATCAAGACGCCGCCCCACGTCACTCCACCACCAAAAGAGGTCATCATAACTAAATCGCCTTCTTTGACTCTGCCGGATTCCACACACTCATCCAATGCGATAGGAATTGATGCAGACGAGGTGTTTCCGTGGACGGCGATGTTTGAATACACTTTCGAACTATCGACGTTCAAACGATCAGCCACGGCCTCTGTGATTCTCTGATTGGCCTGGTGTGGGATAAACAGATCGATATCCTCCGCGCTCAGTCCAGCATCTTCCAGGATGTCGCGAGAGATCTCCGCCATCGAACGGACGGCTACCTTAAAGAGCTCGTTGCCTTTCATCTTGAAGAAGTGATCGCCAGCCGCCAGAGTTTCTGCAGTTGGCCGGCGTCGCGTTCCACCACCAGGCGAAAAGAGCTGTTCTTCATACCGGCCGTCTGACCTGATCCGGGCTCCTAGAATTCCTCGATTTCCTTCCGCCGGACCGACTATCGCTGCGCCGGCGCCATCGCCGAAAAGCACACATGTCTTACGGTCGGTGTAATCAACATACTGGGTCAAAATCTCCGCTCCGATCACCAGCGCGTAACGCGACTGCCCGGTCAGAATCATCGAATTCGCCAACGCCAAGCCGTAAAGAAACCCGGAGCATGCAGCGACCACGTCCATTGCCGCAGCGTTATTGGCTCCGAGCTCAGCCTGAATAATGCAACCGGTCGACGGAAGAATCTGGTCGGGAGTGACCGTCGCGCACAACAACAAGTCGATATCCGCTGCGTCAATTCGAGCACGTTCGATCGCCTGCCGTGCCGCGCGAACGCCAAACAAAGACGTATACTCCCCGGGTGCTGCTTTTCTGCGTTGCTTGATTCCTGTTCGACTAGTGATCCACTCGTCCGATGTCTCAACCATTGCGGCGAGATCGGCATTAGTCAGAATGCCCTCAGGATAGGCGTGGCCCGTACCAAGGATTCCAGCGCGTTGATTTGCCATTAATTGCCTCAAATAATGAAGGGGGCCGTAATAGTATCCACTAACAAAATAAAAGCCAAACTATGCTGGTCGACCTCACATACCAGAAAGTGCGCTCACCGACTGAAAAGCATTTGTCTCGGCGATGCCCCGCTCTATTCGTTCACCCGCACGGTTTTCAGAAAACTCTTTAGCACTTCGAATTGCGTTTCTGATCGCTCTCGCATTTGACCGTCCATGCCCAACTACAACGATTCGGCTCACACCCAACAGAGGAGCTCCGCCATATTCAGAGTAATCCAAACGCTTCTTGATACTTCGAAACGCAGGCTTAGCTAAAACGGCACCAGCTTTCGTCACTGCGGTTGCGGTAAGTTCCCGCTTCAGCATTGCCAACATTGCTTCCGTTAATCCCTCTGAAAGCTTTAGCATCACATTGCCCGTAAAGCCATCGGTTACGATGACGTCAACAATGCCGGAAAAAACGTCTCGGCCCTCAACGTTACCGACAAAGTTGAGGTTGCTCAGCTGTCTCAAGAGCGGAAACGCTTCTTTGGTTAAATCGTTTCCCTTGGCCTCTTCTTCCCCAATACTCATCAAACCTACAGAAGGTTTGATTGTTCCCAGGACGGCGCGTGAATAGGCATCACCCATCACTGCAAACTGTGCCAGATGATGCGGCTTACATTCCGAATTTGCGCCCACGTCAAGCAACAAAACCGGCTTGGAAGCTTTCGTGGGAATCAGGGCAGCCAGTGCAGGTCGATCAACTCCCGGCAACGTTCCCATCACCATTTTCGCTGTCGCCATCGCGGCACCTGTGTTTCCGGCGGAGACAAATCCGTCCGCCTTTCCCTCGATTACAAGTTTCGCGCCGATTCTCAAAGAACTCTTCTTCTTGCGTCTCACCGAAGTAGCAACCGGATCATCCATGGAGATGACTTCAGCAGCATCAACCAACTCAATTCCGTAATCGCCGTCACCACGCCAGCCGCAACGACGCAGTTCCGGCTCTAGCTTGTGGGTCTGACCTACAAGGATTACTCCAACTCCGAAGTCACGGGTGGCTGCCAAAGCACCATCGATTTCAGCATGAGGCGCGTGGTCGCTTCCCATCCCGTCGAGAACGACCTTGCCCGTCAAGCGCGCTTCATTCTGCGACTGACTTCGCACTGTTTGACTTTAGGTTTGTTCTACCTGAACGACCTCACGGCCTTTGTAGTGACCACACTTAGGACACACGCGGTGTGGCATGCGGGGCTCACGGCAGTTTGGACATAGGTTGGTCTGCGGGACTCGTAACGCATCATGCGCTCGACGCTTGTCCCGACGAGCCTTCGAATGTCGTCGCTTTGGATTTGGCATAGTTACTCCGTTGTTAATCGTAATGGGAAATGGTCAATGGTTAGGCATAGACAAGACTGCCTATTCCACTCACGATTTGCCATTCATCAAACCCTTCAACGCTTCCCAGCGTGGATCAATGTCGCTTGCCTGGCAACCACACTCAACGACGTTCTTCTCTACCCCACACGTCGGACAGAAACCTTTGCAGTCCGGTTTGCACAGCGATCGTATGGGAACCGCCAGTAGAATCTGCTCCTTCACAATCTCGTCGACATCAATCGATTCACCATCGAACACTCCGATCGACATCACATCTTCTGTTAACTCCGCAGATTTGAATGCCTCGTAATCGCTGTCGGTGATGTATTCGAGAGAAAAGTCTCCGCTGACTGGAAGCTCAATCTGTGACAAACAGCGGTCGCACTCTACCTGAACACTGCCATCCACATGTCCTGTGACAATGACCTCAATTCCCGCCTGCCTTATCTGTCCGAAGACCGAAGTCGTACCGCACAACCTAGCCCGTTCATCGCCGAGATCCAGGTCGTCGGGCTGGTAGACGTTGGTAAAATCGCCCTTGCCCTTTTCAAGATTGACCAGTTCAACCCGCATCGCAACTCCCCACAGCGCCGAACAGCAGATTTAGGCGCCATGAGCGCAAAAGGGCATTATAGCGACGGGCGACGGTCTGTCAACGCAGGGGACGAGTAGTTGGCTTTGGGTGTCGCGAGATTGGTATGCCCGTTTCGTCGGTCAGTCTGCTGCAAAAATCATCCCAATCATCGCCACTTCGACCTAATACCTGAGCGACGTCAAACCACGAATTGGTCGTGGGAGATTCACCTTGTAATTTAGTCGCGTCCAATCCTTTCATGGCGATGATTGTCCAAAAATCGCGAAAGCCTTGTCTCTTGGCTTTTTGGTGCGACTTTTCGGCTTCGCCCGCTCGATTATGGGCGTTGCTCTTGTCCGTTCCTCCTTTGATTTCAATCGCAACTTTCTTTCGCATCGAGCCCGAGAAATCCTCCTCAATTCTTACGTCGGGATCTGCGGTAAGCGAAACAACAACCAACCTGCCAGCGGCATTCCTAATCTTAATCGACCTCTCGTCGCGTTCGATAATGTGACTTCTAACAATTTCTTCAATCGCCAAGAAGACCTCTAGAGTAGCCTGTTTTCCGATGTCAACGTTCTGCGCGCCTTGAAATTGCGAACCGAGTGTTAAGAGAGGTAATTCAGCTAAATCGCGTTTTGTTACAGTCGGAGATAACTGACGCACAAGCTCGGCAAGTTTGATCGTCATTGCCATGCAAAAATCAGTTAACATCGCTCGTTGGGCCAAACTGATTTGGCCTCTCGTTTCCATGCTCTTGAGCTTTCCAAGACCCGTACGGCTGTCGTAAAACGCCTTTTGTGACACTCCAAGTAACAAGCGGTAGTAATCAATCAGTGTAGGGGCTGCTTCGAGTATTGCCGGCACTGGGAACACGTGTTCATCCCTGATTCCAGCTGAAGCCAATATCTTTTGAACGTCTTCCGGAACTTGAGAGCTGAGCTGCCTTTTCACCTGGCCCTGATTGATTCGAGACAATGCCGCCTTAAGCGCGTCGATGAGCCAAGCCTTGCGTGCGCCAACGAGCAGTTGATGAAAAGCAATTTGCCTTGAGGGTTCGGGAACCGTTAAGGATCGATCAGCCATTCTGTCTTTGCGTTGCGGATTCGTTTCTCCGCGATTGCCACATAACCCGGGTTCAACTCAACACCCAGAAATCTGCAACCCATTCGAGATGCCACTGCTCCGCTCGTGCCCGACCCGGCGAAGGGATCTAATACAAGATCTCCTCTTCGACTAGACAAGGCCAAACAAGGACTTATTAGCGCTTCAGGAAACGTAGCGAAGTGAGCATCCCGATATGCCTGCGTGTTGATGTCCCATACGGTCCTAAGATTTCTGTCATTGGGACCTCTCACAGATTCTGAGTCGTAGTAGTAGTGCTCACTCTTACTGAAAAGGAACAAGTATTCATGACTGCGGGTTGGTCGATCCTTTACGCTTTCGGGTTGACAATTAGGCTTGTTCCAAATGATGTCCGTTCTGAGAAACCAACCCGACTCCTGAAGTGCAAACGCTAACCGCCAGGGGATTCCTATCAAGTCTTTTGGTTTGAGGCCTTCAGGTGTTGGCGGCCTTGTCCCCATTGCACGCACTGGATTCTTTTTGTCGGTAGCGCGCCAGGTCCGACCACCAGACGTGTAGGAATCGCCGATATTCAACCACAATGTCCCATCCTCACGAGTAATACGATAAAGCTCCTGAAAAACTGTCAGCAGGTTGTGCAGGTATTCAGCAATGGATGTCTCAAGACCAATCTGACCATCAATGCTGTAGTCTCGCAGAGACCAATACGGTGGAGAAGTGATCGTGCATTGAACACACTCGCTCGGGAGCGTCTTTAAAACCGTCCGACTATCCCCCGTAATCAGAACGGAAGGGCAATCCGTGTCTGGCAAAGAGCTTGAATTGAAATCGGCGGCTTGAATAACACGAATGCGAGAGTTGCCTCTAGGCACTTGAACGGGATGTGATACTTGCTGGCTCATCTGGTACTTAAGATCACTTGAGATATCAATTAGAGTGGGGCTTGATTGAATTGAAAGCTTGCAAAGCATCTTCTAGAAGAAGCTGAACTAAACGCGTCTCGGCGCCGGTAATTAATCGGTGCCGTTTCCCGGTTCGCAATAGATCCTCCGAGCGAATGGCTCCTTTCCTGGGTCGCAAATTTCGCCGTCCACTCTTTATATTGACATCGTGTGATTTTGCAGTCCTTAACGCCGATTCAGCGCTTTCTTTTTGCCCGGTCCGGCTGTAGGCAAGCGACAACAGAAAAAAAGCCTCTACATACGCGGTGTCCATTTCGGTAGCTCTAAGCAAGTGTCGTATCGCAAGTGGGTACCTGTCTAGCTCGAAGTAAAAGCATCCTAAAGCGTAGTGCGCCTCAGGTGACGGACGCGCTTCCAGCGCCCTCTTAAACTCGCACAGCGCCTTGCGCCACTTGTTCTCCGACATATGCAGCCATCCGAGTCCGTAGTGACCTGAGAAACATGAGCCTCCGCGCTCAATTGCAGAGGCCAGTAGTTCCTTTGCAGTTTGAGAATCTCCGTCGTCTGCACAAGTCAGACCGAGCAGTAGCGAGATCCGAACATCATCTGGAGCTGCATTGTGAGCTCTGCTCAAGTAGGTTCGAGCGACCTGTATATCTCCATTCCTGAAGAAGTATTCACCAATAAAAAGGGCCAGGGCGGAGTTGGACTCATTCATTTGAGCTGCCTGTTGTAGCGTCTCTATGCCGGCAACAGACTTCCCATCTTCGATGAGCACAAAACCCTCAGTCACCAGATCTGAAAACCTTTTTGCATTTGAGGCGGGTGGAGATGCCAGAATCCTCAGACGGAATTCGTCACGCTTGATGTTTTCCTGCTGCTCAACAGCATCTTTCTCGCACCTATCGCTCCAAAGGCGTTCAAGCCGCGCGGTTTCGATCAAACCGTCTTCGGTAAGCAAACCAATCAGGGTTTTGACGAGCGATCTATCGAAGTAGGAGTTCTGTGCCTGTCGAAGCACCAGATCAAGACTACGCTCGAGTCGTTCGGTTAACCTTGAGAGACGAGTTTCAACTAACGAAATCCGTTCGAGTAGATGCTCGTCCGTCGAGAGGCCATGGTCACCAATTTCAAACCTGGCTGAGCTTGGCTCAACTACGATCATCAGACGTGTCCCGCATCGGGCGCAGAAGTCCTGGCCCAGCGGATTTGCCGCGAGACACTTCTGACAGTAGTGTGAAACTGAAGACGCCACGTCTAAAACTCAGTACTCATAGAAGCCACGGCCACTCTTCCGACCAAGCCAGCCAGCATCAACATATCTCTTTAAAAGCGGACACGGTCGGTACTTGGGGTCGCCCAGCCCTTCGTATAACACATTCAATATCGATAGGCATACATCAAGTCCGATAAAATCAGCGAGTGTCAACGGCCCCATGGGATGGTTCATTCCAAGTTTCATGATGCCATCAATGCTCTCGCGGCTCGCAACACCTTCATGAAGAGTAAAGATCGCCTCATTAATCATCGGCATTAGAACTCTATTCGAAACGAACCCGGGCGAATCCTGACAGTCGAGTGCTGTCTTACCCAACTTTTCCGCAAGTGTCCTGACCTTTTCGTAAGTTTCGTCCGAAGTCGCGAGGCCCCGAATCACTTCGACGAGTTTCATTACGGGAACCGGATTCATGAAGTGCATTCCAATAACTTTGTCGGGTCGTAATGTTGCTGCACCCAGCTTGGTGATGGATATCGAGGAAGTGTTTGAGGCCAGGATTGTTGATGCCGTAGTGATCTGATCGAGATCCTTGAACAATTTCACCTTGATCGTCTGATCTTCGGTGATCGCTTCAGCAACAAAACTAACTCCGCTTAGCTTGGCCAAGTCTGTAGTGGTACCGATTCTCTCGATGATCGATTGCTTTTCTTCTCTCGTCAGTCGTTCTTTATCGACGTCACGTTGAAGACTCTTATCGATCGCTGTCATTCCTCGCGCCAGGAATTCTTCGCTGACATCGCGCATCACTACGTTGTAACCGGCACGTGCCGCGACCTGGGCAATACCATTTCCCATTGTGCCTGCGCCAACCACACCAATCGTTTCATTCACTGTTTTCGGGTCTCCGGAGATTATCGCCAATCTGGTGGTGTTGGCGGTGGAGCGTACTCGTTCTGTTGCTGTTGGTAATGCGCTTCATTGGCCCACTCCTGGCGATTGGGTGGCAGTCTGAAATTCGTGTTTTCAAACATCGCCTTTCCTGGCTCGCTAAACAAGAACCAGAACGTATAGACACAAGCAGCGGTGCCAAGAGGAAAGTTCATCGCCGCTGTTACGGCGCCGATGATCGCGGCAGTCCTTGCCCATTTTTTCTTCTTAAGCAATCCATATCCAGCAATCAAAGAGGGCACAATCATCAGGCCGTAAATAACCGTTATGAAAAGTGACATAGCAACCAAGAAACCAGAGGGTGGACCGTTTGGTATTGAAGCAAACATCCCCCAGAACATGCCGATAAAGAATAGGGAAAAGAGGGCCATCAAGCTGCCGTATGCCAGATGCGAAAAAGCCACATACTTGTTGTGTTCTTGAGGTGTCAAAGTTTAACTCCCAATCAGACCGTTTTAGAACAACCGTTTATCGTTCAACTGCCATTGCCACAGCATTCCCACCGCCGAGACAGAGGGCCACAATCCCGCGGCGGGCATCGCGTCGCCTGAGTTCATAAAGGATCGTTGTCAACAGACGCGAACCTGACTGACCGATCGCGTGTCCCAAGGCGACTGCGCCGCCGTTGACATTAACCTTATCCAGATCTAAGCCGAGCTCTCGAGTCACAGCCAAAGCGGCAACCGAAAACGCTTCATTCACTTCGACTAAATCAACCTCACTGCCGGACCAGCCTGTTTTCTTTAAAAGTTTCCGGACGGCCTCAACCGGCGCCATCATCACATGACTTGGCTCTACACCTGAGGTTGCTTGAGCAACGATGCGGGCCATCGGTTCCACACCAAGCGCCTTTGCGCGATTCAATGAAGTGACAACAACCGCGGAAGCACCATCGTTGACACCGGGAGCGTTCCCCGCAGTCACGGTCCCATCGCTTTTGAACGCAGGCTTCAACTTTGCCAAACCTTCCATTGTAGTGTCTTCACGAACGGTTTCATCCGTAGCGAAAACGATTGGCGATCCTTTCTTTTGGGGAATCTCCACCGGCACTATCTCATCCACGAACTTCCTCGCTTTGATCGCCGCAGCGGCCCTGCGATGCGAATTCACAGCGTACTCGTCTTGTTCAGCTCGGCTAATTGCATATTCCTCTGCCACAACCTCTCCAGTGCAACCCATGTGATAGTTCTCAAATGCACACCACAGGCCGTCGTTAATCATCGAATCAATTAACTCACCATTTCCTAATCGATAACCCTCACGCGCTTTTGGGATTAAATACGGAGCGTTGCTCATCGATTCCATTCCACCCGCAACAACGATCTCGGTATCACCTAGCTGAATGCCCTGGGCCGCCAACATCACAGCCTTAAGACCGGAGCCGCATACCTTGTTCACAGTAACTCCGGAAACTGTGCTCGGTAATCCTCCACGCAAGGCCGCCTGACGAGCCGGGTTTTGGCCCAAGCCCGCCTGAATCACACAGCCCATGATTACTTCGTCAACGTCTGCCGGGCTTACTCCAGCCCGTTTTACTGCCTCACGAACCACAATCGCACCGAGAGCAGTCGCGGAAAAGCCCTTCAAAGAACCGAGAAACTTTCCAACCGGTGTTCGGGTAGCGCTAATAATGACCGGCTCGTTTAGTTCAGGCATCCAAACACCTCGTAAATCACAAAGCGTAAATAGTATGCGTCGCAGGGTGCATCTGCTTCGAATTCCAGTGCTAATGGTAAATGGTCAAGCGTTTTGAGTCCAACCGAGTCATTGCCGATTTCCAATTGCCAATTGCGATTTGCCAGAATCCAAACGTGACCATCTGGAGCAAACGCCACTGAATTTGCCAAATCGGCAATCGGCAATTGGCAATCGGCAATTCGCTCGGTTGGCATTTGGTAATCCGCATTGTTAGACTCCGCTTGCTATACGACTTCCTTTAGTTCATGAGCTTTTTTGATCAAGCATGCAAGCACTGATTCTGGCTGGTGGTAAAGGCACGCGCCTTCGCCCACTCACTGTTTACACACCAAAACCAATTGTCCCGATTTGCAATCGACCATTCCTGCTCTATCAGATCGATACTCTTCGTCGAGCTGGTATCACGGACATCACGCTTTCACTTTCATACCAACCTAACAAGATTGAACAACTGCTGGGTGACGGCTCTGATTACGGTGTCAATCTGAAATACACTGTCGAGCCTCAACCCATGGGCACGGCCGGCGCATATAAGTTTGCTGAAGATCTAATTCGGGAACCCACGGTGGTCTTCAACGGCGACATCCTGACGGATCTTGATCTTAAGGCCGTCATTAGGGAACACAACGAGCGAAAGGCATCGGCGACTGTAGTTCTCCATCCCGTCGAAAACCCGCAGAGCTATGGACTCGTTGAAACGGAAGCCAATGGTCGTATACGTCGATTTCTCGAGAAACCAAAGGCCGACGAGATAACGTGCAATACAATCAATGCCGGCACTTATATTCTCGAACCAAAAGTTCTCGACTTCATCCCAACTGGAGAGAACTACTCTTTTGAATATGGTCTGTTTCCGGACTTACTAAAACGAGAAGAACCGTTTTTTGCGCATATACCAGCACGAGTTTACTGGATCGATATCGGCACGCCGGACAGATACCTACAAGTCCATGCGGATCTGCTTTCCAACAAGGTGACTCGCATTCACATCAAGGAGCGTCGCGGACAGTTTGATGCCGCAACTGTCGCAGAGATTGATGAACTCTCGATGATTGGAGACGACTGCCAGATAAAACCTGGCGCACAGATCATCAACTCCGTGCTTGGTCAAGGTTGTTTTGTTGAAGAGCGCGCCCGCGTTGAGAACTCCGTAGTCTGGCCTCACACGCGCATCGGCACGGCGGCCCAAGTCACTGGCGCGATTGTCGGCAGAGGATGTCATATCGGCCGGTCAGCAGTTGTTGGACCGGGATCGGCTCTTGGAGACAAGACTTCCCTTACTGATTACACGATCACCGGAGTCCAGCCTTCGTGACCGCTTCCCTCGCGCAAATAAAGTTTGGCACTGACGGCTGGCGAGCAGTGATTGCTCGTGAGTTTACTTTTTCGAATCTTGAACGCGTAGCCCAGGCCTATGCAGACTTTCTCAAGTCGGAGCAGGAAAAAACAGATCCCGCATCCCTGGTTGTCGTGGGCTTCGACCGACGCTTTCTTTCGGAGCAATTTGCACAACACGCGGCAGAGATAATGGCGGGAAATGGCTTTCGCGTGGCGCTCTTCTCTGAAGCGCAACCAACACCCTTGATCTCCTGGTCGGTTAAGGACCTCAAAGCTATCGGCGGGATCGTCATCACCGCCTCACATAACCCGGCCATCTTTAATGGCTTCAAGATCAAAGCACCCTGGGGTGGCAGTGCGGCACCCGAGACAACTGCTATCGTTGAGAAACTTGTTGATAACAACGCTCCGATGTTGTCCCGAGTCGCAAACGACGATTCGGAGCTGCTTGAGACAAGTATTAAGAGTTATCGCAGACAAATTGCCACGTACATCGACCTTGACCTGATCAAACATGGTTCGGGTAGCGTGATTATTGATCCAATGCACGGTTCTGCGGGTCGCTGGGTCGAAGGCATTTTGAAAAACGGAACGCTTAACGTTGAGACGATACGAGACTTTCGCGATCCGTTGTTTGGTGGAGTGAATCCTGAACCGATCGATCAAAATCTCGGACCATTGAAACAACGGGTCGTGCGCACGAGCGCAGTGGTGGGTCTGGCGACGGACGGTGATGCTGATCGTGTTGGAGCAGTCGACGAACGCGGCCAAACCCTGACTATGCACGATGTGGTTCCGCTGTTGCTTCTACACCTGACGCGACCCAGAAGCATGCATGGTGATGTCGTGGTGACGGTTTCTCAATCCGTGCTTACAAAACGCATTGCGGCCGCGATGGGTCTCAAGGTTCACGAAACAGCGATTGGCTTCAAGTACATCGCCGACCTGATGCTTAAACAAGACATTTTGCTCGGCGCAGAAGAATCAGGCGGCATCGGCGTCAAAGGACACATTCCCGAACGCGACGGGATTTTGAATTCCCTTCTATTTCTGGAAGCAATTGTCACGGCCGGCAAACCACCTTCGCAGATGTTGACTGATCTGCATCGGGAGTTTGGTGAGTTCCGTTTTGGTCGCCGTGATCTTCATATGCCCGTTAGTCGCGGGCAGGAGTTGGTAGCTCAACTATCAGAACAACCACCAACCAAGATAGGAGACTATGAAGTCGTGGGCGTTCAGACATTGGACGGCGCAAAGATCCTCTTTGAGGATGAGTCGTGGTTGTTGTTCCGACAATCGGGCACCGAACCTGTACTGAGAATCTACTCGGAAGCGACATCATTTGAAAAGCGCGACAACCTTCTTGATGCCGGCGCAGCGATAGCGCGCTGAGTATCATTTCGTACTCGCGGGTGGACAGAACAACACCTTTAGTGGCGCCCTGAAGATTTTGTGCGCCTGGTGCTGGGACCGCAGGCGTCCTCGCCTGCTTGGTACCCTCCACGTACTAAGGCGGTACCCGAGCAGGCGAGGACGCCTGCGGTCCCAGCACCAGGCGCACAAATCTCCGACGGCGCCACTAAAGGGTATCGTTTCAGTGCTGACTTCGTTACACCGCGAGACACAAAACAATGCCGGAGCTGCCAGAAGTTGAACATGTCGTACGGGCTTTGCGACCAGTTGTGGTCGGGCGTCGCATTCTCGCCGCAGAGTTGAAACTCAAACGCATCTCACCTGACGTTTCTCGATCTGCATTCGATCGACAACTTAAGAATCTTCGCGTTACATCTGTAGACAGACGTGGTAAGTACATTCTCTTCGAACTCGAATCAGGCAAGCTGCTCGCTACCCACCTCCGGATGACTGGAAAGTTTATTGCGCTCCGAGTTGATGATGAATTGCCACCATACGCGCACGTTGTTTTTTATCTTGATAACGAGCGGCGCCTCGTCTTTTGTGACATGCGGCAGTTTGGTCGGATGAGAATTGTCGCGGACTCTCGACGACTGCCGAAAGAGCTTCTCGCTCTGGCGCCGGAGCCACTTTCCAGTGACTTTAGTGAAGAATATTTCCGCAAGACACTGGCACGCTCTCGCCGAAGTCTGAAGACCCTCTTACTCGATCAGACACGGGTTCTTGGTTTGGGAAACATCTATGCAGTTGAAGCCTTGTTCCTCGCCGGAATTCATCCGCTGAAGTCAGCGCACAAATTGTCAAAGCCACGAGCGCGAAGGTTGTATGAAGCGATTCGGAAGGTGCTGGAGGAGGCCATCGATGCAGGCTCAACCCTGAAGATCGATCTTAATGATGGCAATTCGAGCTACTTTGGAACCAGCGAAAAGTTCTGGCGAGTCTACGAGCGCGAAGGTGAACCATGTGTCAATTGCGGAACGGGGATTCGTCGCATCGCACATGGTGGACGGTCGACCTATTTCTGCCCGAAGTGCCAGCGCAAGTAAGACAAGTAAGAAGGGGCCGACTCCTTGGAGTGCGGGGACGTTTCACCCCATTGGTA
>DASYRR010000206.1:0-8661 GCA_036004125.1 Pyrinomonadaceae bacterium
CGGTTATTGACTTCACCTCCTCACGGCTGCAACACTCGGTACGAGTGGTTGGTTAGAACCTTTCTCGACTGGGACTCTCACCCAATCAGAGATATCCAGCTTCCTTGGCGCTCGGGCAGCATGTTTATAGCTCGCAGTCACGCTAGACCTCCGGCTTCGTTCGAAGGAGCGGACACACCGTCGTACCGCTATGCCAAGGTTTGTCCGCTCCTTCGAACGAAGCGGGCCCTTGAGAGATTTTGGAGCTATAAACATGTCACTCCTACGGAGTGAAAACCGAGTTCTCTCAACACTACCCTTTAAATCCATCTCCGCACCCGCCGACAATAGTCAAGGTACGCATCATCGTGGAGATTCGTTAAATGTTCTTCTTCAAGTCGTACCTGGACTCCAGTAATCACTACTCCCAGCACCAGAGTCAGTAGCGTTATTCCGTTTGGGAGGACGAGGAACAAACCCAGCAAAGTAATCATCATTCCGAGAAAGATCGGATTCCGAGAAATTCGGAAGACACCCTTCTGCACTAATTCGGTTTGACGTTCACTATCGATGCCAATTCGCCACGACTTGCCCATCTGTGCCTGCGCTACGACGATCCAGACTAATGACAACAACAACAGCGCCACACCGATCCACCTGACCGAGGGTCGCTCAAGCCACGCGATTGGCAGCAAATATCTATATCCCCGGGCAAAGAACGAAAAGACGATTACGACTGCAACGATGATCGCAAATAGCATTTTAAAGATTCGACCGAGGAAGTCGTGAGCACTGTCTGAGCCCTTGAAAGTAACCGGATTGATCCCGGTCGTCTTCCGGACCACATATCTTCGCCAAACAAAAGCGGCTATGACGTACGCCACTAGATAGCATGGAAGGAAGTAACGAAGGTACATTCCGACTACACCTCTTCAATTAGACCGACCTCTTTCCAGATTGACCAAACGTCGGTCACGCTGGCCAACCGGAAGCGCTTGGAAGAACCCTTGGGATCGTAGGGTTTCCCTAATAACTACAACATTTAGCTGAGCTATCCGGAAGTTGGCACGGGCCTCGCACTAGTGACCGCGCTCGCGTTTTTTTGAGCAAGGATCTTTTTCTGAGTTCAATGGCCTGATGCCCCGACAAACGGGCCCCCGAACTCATTGAAAATCAAATCGCCCATTTTTGGAGAAACGAAATGCGTCGCCCCCATTTGATGAAGCAACTGATAACACTGGCCGTGCTCCTCTCACTCTGCACGGCTCTCGCGGTATTTACAAATACGCACGTCAAAGCCGCTAGCGAAACCTTTGCCGCCACGACAATTAGTAAAGTTTCCCCCGACCTGAAACAGCTGATTGCGTCCGGCAACGGTGGTTCGACCGTACGGTTGATCGTGCAAACGAAACCAAGCAGTACCGGCTTGGTCGGTGGCCTACTGCAACTCGTCGGCGGCACGGTCAAAACTGTGTTGTCACTCCTGAACATAACCATCGTCGATACCACCGCCAACTCTGCTTATGTGATCGCTTCTGATCCGAACGTCAGTTACGTGTCCCTCGACGCTCCTATCCGTGGCTCGGGTCACGTAACAACCACCACAGGCGCTCAGCAAGTTCGCGCGTCGAAGAGCATGTTGGGTACTACGGGTGCCCTCGACGGTTCTGGAGTCACGATCGCTATCCTGGATTCGGGCATCGATAGCAAGCACAAATCGTTTTCATCCATCGGAAAGATTAAGTACAGCAAAGACTTTACCGGTGAGAATCGCACCGACGATCCGTGGGGACACGGTACGCACGTCGCAGCGATTGCTGCTGGAGATGGAACACCAACAGCTGGCGCTTTCGAAGGCGTCGCGTCAGGTGCAAATCTCGTCAATCTACGGGTGTTGAACTCGAACGGTATTGGCACCGTCGCCGGCATTCTATCGGCCCTCGATTGGCTTATGGCTAACAAAGCCACTTACAACATCCGCGTGGTCAACATGAGTCTTGGCACTCCAGCCATTAACTCGTATAAGTCCGATCCGATCTGTAATGCGGTAAGGAAGTTAGTCGACTCCGGCGTAGTGGTAGTAGCTGCGGCCGGTAACATTGGCAAAGATGCTAAAGGTCAAAAGATCTACGGCGGAATTCACTGCCCAGGTAATGAACCTTCTGCGATCACCGTCGGGGCAAGCAATAGCTTCGGTAGTGATCCACGTAACGAGGACGCCGTCACCACTTATAGCTCACGTGGTCCCACGCGTAGCTTTGCGGTAGATGAATACGGCCAGAAACATTACGACAACCTCATCAAACCGGATCTCGTTGCCCCAGGAAACAAGATCATCTCGGCTGAAGCTGTTAATAACAAGCTGCTAGCCCAGTACCCCGAACTCGAAACAAACAAATATTCAACCACCAACATGAAGTTGATGTACCTCAGTGGTACTTCAATGTCGACACCAATAGTGTCCGGCGCCGCCGCTCTGCTCCTTGACGCAAACTCAAATCTCACCCCAAACCTGGTCAAGATGTTGTTGATGTATACGGCCCAACCGTTGACCAGCTTCAACACGCTCGACCAGGGCGCCGGACAATTGAATGTCGCCGGTGCCGTAACCGTCGCAAAGTTAGTTACCTTCAGTAGCGGCGGTCTTTTAGGTTTAGGTAAAACGACCTTTGGTCAAACACTACTCAGCCAGTCTGCTCCTGCCCCCCAAACAACTATCTCGAATTTCGCATTCCCATGGAACCAGGGTCTGATCCTCAAGCACGCGACCATTACCGGGAAAGACCTGCTCAATAAGTATCAGGTTAGCTATGGCCAGGGTTACCTGCTTGGTGACGGCATTAACGAGGGTCTGACCACACAAAGCATTAACACAGCAATGTGGGTCAAAACTTTAACGCTTGGCAATTACCTCATGAAGAGTGACGGCACCACGCAATTTGGAGGCTCTATCTTTTTTAGCAACGTCATCCTCCTCGGCGATGGTTTCGCGCTCGGAGACGGCTTTGCCCTGGGTGATGGATATGCCATCGGCGACGGGTACGCAATGGGTGATGGCTTCGCTCTTGGCGATGGATTTGCTATAGGCGATTGCTCCACCGGCGACTCGACGTCGGGAATGAAATAGGGGCAGTAAAGCGCTCTTCGACTTTGAACGTGTTTTCAATCGTGCGGAATGAAAAATATACGAAAACAACTACCGGCCATTTACATGTGGGCAGTCATCGCCGCCGGTGCTGCCTCATGTGCCTACGCCGGCATTAGTCTTCCAGTTGGTAGGATAGATATCTACTTCTGGTTACTGACCGTCGTTACCGCCATCATCGGATCGCGTATTGCGATTCGGATTCCCAAAATCAATATCAATATCACCGTCGACGACACGTTCGTCTTTATTGCGCTGTTGCTTTATGGGCGCGATGCGGCTGTTCTGCTCGCGGCCATGGCGGGTATCTGTTCGGGCTTGCGAATCAGCAAGAAGGTTCGCACGGTCGCATTTGGTGGTGCTGCTCTCGCCTGCGCCATACTCGCGACCGGTACCGCACTAAGAACTGTATTCGGACCAGCCACCCAACTTTTCAACCATGGCGTATCGTTCGCCGTCACCGGTCTATGTTTGATGGGCCTGGTGCAATATCTCGTTCACACTGGACTCGGCTCGATCGCCAGCGCACTTAAAGCCAAAGAGTCGGTCTGGCATATGTGGAGCCGAAACTTCCTTTGGATTTCGATCAGCTACTTCGCTGGCGCAGCCGCCGCCGGGTTCATCGTTAGCAGCGTTGGTACAGCTCGATTCTGGGCCTTCCTGGTCGTCATTCCCATCATCATCATTGTGTATTTCAGCTACGACCGTTATATGCGCGAGGTGAAAGCTTCAGCACGTCAGGCGGAGGAAGCGGAACGCGCTCGCGCTGAAAGCGAGCATGAACGCGCTGAACAAGCTGAGCGACATGTTCAGGAACTCAACAACTACATCGTCGAACAAGAACGAATCAGCCGCGTTTTAGAAGAAACCAAAGACCATTTCCGGCATGCTGCTTTTCATGATTCGCTGACGGGCCTGCCAAATCGTGGCATGTTTACGGAATTACTAAAGGCCGAAATAGAGAGCTCCAACCGAAGCACGGATCACTTGTTCGCTGTTCTCTTCCTCGATCTCGATCGCTTCAAAAACGTCAACGACAGCCTGGGTCATACTTTTGGCGACCTATTGCTGGTGGCATTTGCGGAGAGGTTGGAGCGAACCCTCCGACCGGTGGACACTCTTGCACGTTTCGGTGGCGACGAGTTTGCCATTCTACTGAGCGGGATCACTGATACGACGGATGCCGTACGGGTTGCGGAAAGAATTCACGCTGAACTTAGCCTGCCATTCGATCTCGATAGAAGCTCAGCCTTTGCCACCGCGAGCATCGGCATCGCTTTGAGCTCGAGCGGCTACGACCGTCCGGATGACATCTTGCGCGACGCGGACATCGCCATGTATCGCGCGAAGGAAAACGGCAAAGCTCGCTACGAGATGTTTGACCACGACATGCACGCACGTGCCGTCACTCGTCTGCAGCTGGAAAGCGACCTACGCCAGGCCGTCGAACAAAAACAATTCGCCGTTTATTATCAACCCATCATGTCGTTGGAAACCGGTCGTCTTGCTGGTTTCGAAGCGCTCGTGCGTTGGAACCATCCTCGGCACGGAGTGGTCGCCCCGGCTGACTTCATACCAGCCGCAGAAGAAACAGGCCTAATCGTTCCTATTGGGCAATGGGTTCTGGAAGAAGCTTGTAAGAAAGTGCGTGAGTGGCAAGTCAGTTCACCTGGACATCGAAACCTGAGTCTAAGCGTAAATCTGGCCGCTCGCCAGATTTCTCAACCAGATCTGACCGATCGAATCAAGTCTGCGCTCGAAGAAAGCAAACTTCATCCTCACTCTTTGAAGCTTGAGCTCACAGAGAGTGTGGTAATGGAAAACGCCGAAGCAGCGGCCCAGACCTTCAAACAGCTGCGCTCGCTAGGTGTCCAGCTCAGCATTGACGACTTTGGCACGGGCTATTCTTCACTGAGTTACCTGCATCGCTTTCCACTTAACTATCTGAAGATCGATCGTTCTTTCGTCATGCGAATGACGAGGGACAACGACAATGCGATTGTTAAGACGATCTCAACGCTGGCTCACAACCTCGGCATGGAAGTCATCGCTGAAGGAATCGAGACTGAAGAGCAGTATCAACAATTAAAGAACCTGGGTTGTGAATTTGGCCAGGGTTATCTGTTCTCGAGACCAGTCGACGCCGAGGGTGCGTTAAATTTACTGACGAAAGACTTCCAGCGAGAGACAGCAATCGAGATCGAGAACTTGCCCGACGGTGAAGCCGTTGTCGCAACCTTGTACTCGATGTGACGCCCTCATGGCATTGCCGATTGCCGATTGCCGATTGCAAAACGCTTGATGCCTCCGCTAAGGGAAGGGCACGAGCTCTCGAGGGGTTTTCAAAATTGGCAAACGGCAATCAGCTTTAACGTCACGACACGACCCCGCTCGTTTTCAAACTAATCTGGTAGTTGCTTAATTGAAGTTTTCTCTGCACTTCCTTGGCGATCTCTGTGTCTCGGCGGTAATAAGTAGTTCGGATTCAGTTCGCCGTCAAGACACAGGGCAGCGGAGCCGCAACCAAGCTTGGATACAGGCAGGCCACCACCAACTATCTCCCACCATTTAAGGAATCCTGACTCCATCTGATAAAGTTGCAACCTCGAGTGGCGTGGTGACGTCGGCGTGTACCAGCACAACCACTGATCTCTCGTCGAGCATCATAAGCGGCTTGGCTGTTTGCAGCCCACTATCTTAGGAGTTTGTTTTGAATAGATCACATGTTCGCAAATGGATCGGCAGCTTGCTCGTGATAACGGCTGCGTTTTTGGCGTCTCCTGCGCGCACGCAAACTTCGGGCGATGTGGTGATGGTTTTGCCTTTCGAAAACACTTCGAATCGGCCTGAATACAATTGGGTGGGGGAGAGTTTCGCCGACGCTATAGCCGAATTGCTAAACAAGCCCGGGCTCACCGTAGTCTCGAGCGACGAACGTGAATTGGCTTATCAACGTCTTCGCCTTCCGGAGACTGTCATCCCCTCCCGAGCTACAGCAATCAAACTGGCGCGCCAAGCCAAGGCGACCATGATAGTGATTGGAAGCTACTCAGTGACTCCGCCTCCATCGGCTGAAGTTAAGGACGACAACAAAGACAAGTCGTCTGTCGAGGCTTATGTTCAAGTTACTGCGCGAGTAATTAAGGTTAATGAGGGTCGCACGCTCGGTGAAGTGATCGATGGCGGATGGGCTACACGACAGTTCGATTACGGCGCGCCTTTGACAACGCTACAAGACATCCACGGACGCCTTGCTTATCAGATTCTTTATCAGCGCGACAAAGCACTACCCTTTTCCCAGAATCAAATCGTCCAGGAAGCTACCAAGATTCCACAGAAGGCGTTTGAGGCCTACGTCAAGGCTGTTCAACTACCACTGAACACTCAGCTTCGCGAAAACTATTTGAAGAACGCGATCCGCTTCTATGGGGAGGCGCTCTCTGGGGCGAATTATCCGCAAGCCTCGTTTGAATTGGGTCGAACCTTTATGACCCGTGGTAATTGGAAAGACGCAACGGAGTATTTCGCAAAGCTCCAAAAGAAGGACCCACATTACGCAGAAGCTGCGTTTTACGCCAGCCTCGGCTATACCAAGCAAAAAGACTATAGTCGCGCTCTCGCGACGGTCGTTCCCTTGTCTTCGGACCTGCCATTGATTGGTGTTTACAACAACGCTGGAGCGATAGCAGTTCAGGCTTCCCGTGAAGCCAAAGATGATGCTGAACGAAGTCGCTTGTTGGCTCAAGGGACAACTTTCCTGGCTCGTGCTGCCGAATCTGCACCCGCAGATCCGATGGTGCACTTCAATTATGCCTATGCCCTGTTTCTGCGTGGAAAGTTTGAAGAAGCTGCCGATCAGCTCCGCCCTGTGCTCACATCTGACCAACAGGACGGCTATGCATATTTCCTCTTCGCAAAAGCACTGGCTAAAACCGGAAAGACTGAGGCATCCGTCGCAGCGGATAATCAGGCACGCCGCTACATGCAAAGTAGTTACGCCAAGTGGGAAACGGAATGGGAGAAATCGCAGACGACCACCGGCGTTGGTTTGCGTCTTCGTGACGTACTCAATCGCGACGAGCTTTTTGGGTTCATTCGCCCCGGTGAAGGACCGGAGACACCAAGTACCGCCACGCAGGATCTTTTAGTAAAAGCACGCGATCTTTATCAGGCCGGACGCGATGAAGAGGCACTGCCCGAACTGCACCGCGTAGTTATGATTGAGCCGACCAACGCGGAAGCTTACCTACTCAGCGGGCGTATCAATATTCGTCGGAGCGATCAGGAGGCGGCGATTGCAGCTCTGAAAACTGCAATTTTCTGGGATCCGAAATTGATAGATGCGCACATCCTTCTGGGGAAAATCTTCCTTGAGCGTGGTGATCGAGGTGAAGCACGAAAGTATGCGTTGAGCGCAATCACTATCGACCCCAACAATCAGGAAGCAATGGCATTGCTGCGGCAAGTTACGATGAGTAACTAAATTCTGGGAGCGCAGCGTCCCCGCCTGCGCGAGCGCGAAGCGTGAATCAGTTTTCCAGACTCAAAAGTACATTCCGCCGCCTGACGTCACACAAGCAGGCGAGGACGCCTGCGGTCCCAGTATCGAGTGACTTGATGCAGTGACGTAGCTACTAAAGGGATCGATTTTGTATTACCTGATTATCGCAACCGTTGCGCTCTTGCCTGCGGCTTTGGGAGTTTACTTCTCTCGTCGGCACAAGAGACATCCCTCCGCCAATCCCCTAATCTCATCTTCAGCCATTGTCGACAGACCACTCAGTCCAAATGGCTCCGTGCTGATTAACGGAGAACTTTGGTTGGCTTGTTCAGCAAACGGAAAGTCAATTCCGACCGGAAGTCGAGTAACCATCGTTGGTATCAACCAACACTTGCTACTCGTTTCACAGTCGTAGTCACACCCTCAAAACTGGAATCCAATCCAAGTTCTTCCATTTCATGGCACGGAAGGTGCTCAATTACTGACCGGCACGTACGGAAGATGCAAAAACGTTGACTGTACCCCCGCCGCCAAATCCCCTGAGCGCCGCCTGCCGCTGCGCCAGTTACCTTCCGAGCAACCCTTCAGTGCATCCCCCCGAAATGTGAACCCAGTCAGAAATGACTGGGTTCTCCCGCTTTTATAGGTCTGTATGGGCTGTCCCTTTAAAAGGAACCCCAAGGTCGGACGACGCTTATTACCAATCCTCCTTGAATTCCAGAAATTCTTTTCGTGGCACGGAAGGTGCTGAGTAAATAACCGGCACGCATGGATTAACGAAAACGAGTTGACCATGCCCCCGCCGCCAACACATCTCTGAGCGCCGCCTGCCGCTGCGCCAGCCACCTTCCGAGCAACCCTTCAGTTCTTCCCCCCAAACCGCGGACCCAGTCGAAATCGACTGGGTCTTCCTGCTTTTACAGTGAAATTTTTTCCTCGATAGCCACTTCCTGGAAATTTGTACCTCAATCTTCGTTCCCGTCAGCGGACGAAATTTGTCACTTCGCCGGTGACGCTTTCTGTCTTTTTGAGACAA
>DASYRR010000207.1:0-12719 GCA_036004125.1 Pyrinomonadaceae bacterium
AACTCTGCTTCTCTCTGGTCTCCGCGGTTAAAAGGCGCGCGAAATCATTTACCGCAGTGACTTAGCGCAGCGGAGCCACAACCAAACTTGGATACAGTCAGTACCGTCACGCGGTAGCGTCGGGTCCGTTGTTAACTCTGACGCTGTGGGTGGTTACGGACCCGACGCTACCGCGTGACGGTACTGACTGTATCCAAGCACGTACTCAGAATCTAAACGATGTGTCGAAAGTCAAAAAGAACTTACGAACTTGCTACTCAGAGGACGCAGAGTTTGCGCAGAGAGTTCAAACTAAGCCACCACTTGAAGAAGCCGACTCAAGCTTTGTAAATCGGCGTTTCACAAAAAGTGTTATCCCAGCCTTCAATTATCCGAACCATGGCGCTATAGTGTGCGCCGTATTGATAGAACCAGTAGTTCAAAGAGCGCTGCAGAAAAACGTATCAGGGAATCATGGCTGAGTCTCAACAACAACCCATGCAGCGCAACCGGACAGGTCACACACGCTGGGTTCGGTTATCTCATTGGATCATCACCGTGAGTTTTTTGACGCTGGCCTTCACTGGCGTCGAGATCCTGATGGTCCACCCGCGCCTTTACTGGGGAGAGGTGGGAAACGATCTCACGCCCGCGTTGCTTGAACTGCCAATCAGCAGGAATTACCGACATGGCGGCTGGGACAAAACTGTCGCTTTCTTCGAGGAAGCGGGTTCTCCGGTCAGCGCGAATCGTACTTACGACATATTCAACAAGAATGGCTGGGGAAGGAGTCTGCACTTTCTCGCAGCTTGGTTCTTTGTATTGCCCGGAGCGATCTACTTGCTCGTAGGACTGTTGACCGGTCACTTCCGACGGAATATTGTGCCACGACCCGCGGAGCTCAACCCCAACTCGTTTTGGCGTGAAATCGTAGATCATGCGCGCTTGCGAATTCGGGCAGCGACGGGTGGACCGACCTATGGGCTACTCCAGAAGTGTTCCTATTTTGCTGTGGTATTCGTGGCACTACCACTCGCGGTCGTGAGCGGTTTGTCGATGTCTCCGGCAATAACATCAGCCTTTCCGTTCCTCATACGCTTATTTGGTGGATACCAATCAGCCCGGACAATTCACTTCGGTACGTTTGTTATCCTCATTCTGTTTCTGCTGATCCATGTCGTGATGATTATTAAATCAGGATTCAAACACCAGATACGCGCTATGACGATTGGTAAATAACATGAAGTCCAAAGACCTAATCACCCGACGTAATTTGCTTATCGCTGGAGTCACGTCCGTTGGTGGACTGCTTCTCTCTGGATGTTCCAGGAAGCTGCCGCCAACCTATGGCAACGTATTACGGATGGGCGACACCTTCACCTACGCAGTGCATAAGGCTCTGTTACCAGGAGAATCGTTAGTGAAGGAATACAGTCATCGCGACATCTCTTCTTTTCCCGCGACCGGTACGACAAATCCTGGCGATCCAAACCACCCCAGACCAAGCGAGATATACCGCAACCTGGAGCGGGGTGGCTTTGCAGACTGGCGCCTTTCGATCGAGGGTCTAGTCTCAAGGCCAGGCTCCTATTCCATGGCGGATCTTAAGGGGTTCCCTTCCCGGACGCAGATCACCAGACACGTTTGCGAAGAAGGTTGGTGCGCGATTGCTGAATGGACCGGCGTACCACTAAGCCGCGTGCTGGCTGCCGCGGGGATGTTGCCCACGGCGCGTTTCGTCAGCTTCTACTCTTACGATGATTGGGCCGACTGCATCGATATGCTCGATGCACTCCACCCACAAACCATTCTCGCTTATGGCATGAATGGTCGCGAACTTTCCATCCCTCATGGTGCGCCGTTGCGACTTAGGGTTGAAAAACAATTGGGCTATAAGAGCATGAAGTATCTGCAGCGAATCGTCGTTAGGGACGAGTTTGACGACGGCGGTCAAAAGGGCAGTATCCAGAACGGATGGGCGTGGTACGTGGGAATTTGATTACGGTATTAACGACTTCCGTTAGTTAACATCCTTTCCCGGAGTTCGAGCGCCTTTACCCTCCAACCAACTGATGAAAGATTTCCGCCGCTGATTTACGCGGATGGTAGGTTCCCTCATTGATTTTTTGGCTGATCCTGGTATGGGCTTTGCCCAACATCCGGTGAACGGTGTCAACCACCGTCAATCGAGAGTTCTGTGGCAATACGCCGCGGCAACTTGGTCTACACCTTTTGCAGAAAGGGCATTCTGCCCAACTAAACCTACTGGTACCTGACTAACAAATCCTATTTTCTTAAATAAGGCAGGTGGGTTAAAAGAAACTATCGATCCCGCGGTAGCTCAACCAGCCTAGGGCCTTCCATTATTCGCACATTGAGAAACATCCGCAATTTTTTCTCCTTCTTTCTCGATTCCGGCCTGGGAGTCAGGCTTGGGTTATGCTTTGTCTTACTCATTGGAACATTGATCACAGTTGGCTACCTCGGTGTACACGAACTGCACAACCTGAATCTGGGCTTCTCGGAGATCGTGGAGCATCAATGGGTCAAGGTCCAACTGTCACGCCGTGCACAATCTTATTCCAACCAGAACAACCGCATAAACATGCAAGTGTTCCTAATCGAAAACGATCAGGAACGCGAGTCGGTTTTGGCCCAACGTTCCAAAAACAGCGAAGAAATTTCAAAACTGATCCAGGCTCTTAGCAACAGGGTTGAAACAACGAAGGAGCAAGAGCTGCTTGATACCATCGAGCAGAAGCGCGCGCCATACGTTCAGAGTTACCGCACTGCACTGCACATGCTGGTTAACGAAAACCAGCCAGATGTGGCCCGCGAAATCATGTCTCGCGAAGTGCTGCCTCGGATTGCTGCTTATCACAATGCCTGGGACGCGTATGTGGACTACCAGGGCCAGCTAATGGACCTGGCACAGGACCGAGAAGCAGCTACCGCTCGAAGGGTCCGCCGAACCAGTCTTGTATTGATCGCTTTTGAAGTGCTTTTGACCGTCGCTATTGGCATCTTTGTCATTCGCTCGATCACCAGGCACATTGAGAAGCGCAAACAATCGGAAGCCCTGCTCTTGAAAGCGCGCGAAGATTTGGAAAGAAGGGTAAACGAACGCACTCGAGAATTGGCGGACGTCAACGACGGATTAAGAACGGAAATCCACCAGCGAAAGGCAGCCGAGGCTCGCCGGCAGGTTCTCTTTGAGATCACGCAAGGTCTCAATTCAAGTTCTAATCTCGACGAACTGCTGCGCTTCGTTCACCGAGCGATCGCCAAGGTTGTCTATGCCGAGAACTTTTTCGTTGCGTTGCTCGACAAGATGACCGGAATGCTCGGCATGGAAGTATTCATCGATCAATACGACGATCTACCCGGGCCACAAAAGCTTGGCAAGAGCCGGGCAGCATTTATCATGCGCAGCAAGCTTCCGCTGCTGATGACTCCGGATATATTTAATCAGTTGGTTGAGAGTGGCGAAGTCGAATCGATTGGGACTCCTCCTGCATCGTGGTTGGGAATTCCTTTGGAGAGCCCTTCGGGAGTCATCGGCGTGCTGGTCGTTCAACACTACGATGATGGCAACGCCTATTCAGACGACGACGTTGCATTCCTTGTTTCGGTCAGCGGCCAGGTCGCTTTGGCCATCGAACGTAGGCGGGCCGAAGACGCTCTGCGCGAAAGCGAAGAGCGCTATCGCGACTTGTTTGAAAATGCAAACGATCTGGTCTATACGCACGACCTCTCAGGCGTCTACACCTCCGTCAACAACGCCTGTGAGAGAGTCACAGGCTACAGTTACGAAGAGTGTATCGGCATGAATATTTCGGACGTCCTCGCGCCCGATCACTTAGAAAAGAGTAAGCAAGCGCTCGCTACTAAGACAGTAGAACACGGTGCCTCAGCTTATGAAGTGGAGATAATCACCAAGGACGGACGCAAAGTAACGCTCGATGTGAACTCTCGGCTTACTCTTCGAAATGGAAAACCGTTCGCGATCCACGGGATTGCCCGCGACATTACCACGCGTAAACGTGACGATGCAGAGCGACAAGCTATTTCTGAAATCGCCCGAGGCATTATTTCCACCAGTAATCTCGATGAACTCCTTGAAATCGCGCGCACGTCTTTCGGGTCGCTGCTTCATGCTGAGAGTTGTTTCGTCGCGCTTCATGATCCTGAGACTGACTTGATGCATTTTGATTACTGGATCGATACGGTTAATCCAGTCCCGCCGCCACTACCAGCCAGCAAGAGTTTCAGCGGCTACGTGTTACGCACCGGTCAGCCTCTGCTATTGACCGAAACAATTGAACGTGAGCTCTACGAGCGCGGCGAAGTCCAGAGAATAGGATTCGATTCGCCCTCGTGGTTAGCAGTGCCTCTGCGAACGCCTTTGCGCACGATCGGCGTGTTGGCAGTTCAGCACTACGAGAAGGCGGGAGTGTACAGCGAACGCGACATGGAATTCCTATCGTCGGTCGGCGATCAGATTGCACTGGCTATTCAACGCAAGCGAGCCGAATGGGAGCTTGAGGAAGCGCGCAATGCTGCTCTCGAATCAGCGCGCCTTAAATCAGAGTTTCTGGCGAATATGAGCCATGAAATCCGGACGCCCATGAACGGTGTCATAGGTATGACCGGCCTGCTCCTGGATACAGAGCTCAGCGATGAGCAACGTGATTTCGCGGAAACCATTCGGTCCAGTGGAGACGCGCTGCTTACGATCATCAACGACATCCTGGACTTCTCGAAAATTGAGGCAGGTAAACTGAATTTTGAAAGCCTCGATTTCCTCTTGATCAATGCGGTTGAGGATACGATCGAATTGTTGGCGGAACGGGCGCATCAAAAGAAAATCGAGTTGGCATCTCTGATCCATCACGACGTCCATACCTTGCTGCGCGGTGATCCCGGTCGGCTTCGTCAAGTAATTACTAACTTACTGGGCAACGCAATCAAGTTTACTGAGCAAGGTGAGGTTATTCTTCGCGTCCGCAAAGAGACTGAGTCTGAGCAGGAAACTGTCTTACGATTCGAGATTAGCGACACTGGGATTGGTATTAGCGAAACCGCCCAGCGAAATCTCTTCCAGGCTTTCACACAGGCTGATGGCTCGACTACGCGCAGGTATGGGGGCACAGGACTGGGCCTGGCGATTTCCAGGCAGTTGGTGGAGATGATGGGAGGAGAAATCGGCGTCCGGAGTATTGAAGGTAAAGGATCTACATTCTGGTTTACTGCCAGGTTCGAGAAACAATTGACTGACGTCCCCCTCCCGCAACGCGACGTGAGCTTCGAAGACTTGCGCGTTCTGATTGTTGACGACAATGCGACGAATCGACAAATCTTGCGGCACCAACTCGGCTCGTGGCGAATGATTCACGAAGAAGCCGACTGTGGCGCACGCGCTCTCGAGTTGCTGAGATCGGCCGCGGCCGACGGCAAGTCATTCGATCTCGCTATCCTCGATTTGATGATGCCAGAGATGGATGGTTTTCAACTGGCACGCCTCATAAAAGCTGACCAGAGCATTGCCAATGTCAACCTCATAATGTTGACTTCATTTGGCGAACGTGGCGACGGCGCAAAAGCTCGAGAAATTGGTATAGCCGCGTATCTGACTAAACCAGTGCGTCAGTCTCAGATCTTCGACTCCGTGGCAACAGTCATGAGCGTCGCAACTCCCGCTAGAGAAACCCACTCAGTGAATTCGGCACTGGTGACGAAACACTCCGTGCGAGAGACGAAGATTATGTCGAGCCGGCTGATCCTCGTTGCGGAAGACAACATCGTCAATCAGAAAGTGGCCCTGCGCCAATTACAGAAGTTGGGATATCGTGCTGACGCGGTAGCTAACGGTCGCGAGGCTCTCGAAGCTCTCGAGAGGATTCCTTACGACGTGGTCCTGATGGACTGTCAGATGCCCGAGATGGACGGTTACGAAGCCACGGCAGAAATTCGTCGGCGCGAGGGTGCAACCAAACACACTTGGATCGTGGCGATGACGGCGAATGCACTCGAGGGTGATCGTGCAAAATGTATTGCTGCGGGAATGGATGAGTATGTTTCCAAACCCGTTAAGATCGAGGATCTCGATTCGGTCCTTACCGGCAAATGTTCCGACACTATGCAGTATGCTTGAAGGGTAGACTGGTTGTTTGGGTTGAACTAATCATTGCAATTTATTCGTGGCGGAGCGCCTTTAGGGGATCGATTCGGGACGCTCGGCGCGCCGGCAAATACCCTGCTACCGTGGCGACCGAGAGAAGTACCAGCGCCGCCAATCCAATCGTCAACGGATCGTGCGGCTTCAGACCGAACAACAAGCTCTCCAGCCACCGCGTCGTCGCTAACGCTGCGCTCAGGCCAAGCCCTACGCCCAGCGCAACCCAACCCAGCGTTTCGCGCAGTACCAACCGCACGACGCGGTTCGCATTCGCACCCAGTGCCATGCGAATGCCGATCTCATGCGTGCGGCGCGCCACGTCATAAGACATCACGCCATACAACCCGATGCAGGCCAGCAACAGCGCCAGCAAGCCGAAAAAGAGTGAGAGCGTTGCGATCAGCCGCTCCTTCAGCAGCGATTGGTCAACCCGCTCGCTGAGCGTTCCGACATTGGTCAGCATGATGTCGGAGTTAATGACGCGCAATTCGTTGCGGATGGCGCTGGTCAATTCGGTCGGCCTGCCATCGGCGAGTATAGCCAGCGTCAAGCGCGGCAGCCGGTCTCGCGCCTGCGTGACCGGCAGGTAGATCGTCCGCGTGTCCGCTTCGCGCAGGTTCCGGTTGCGGGCATCTTTCACGACGCCCACGATTTCATACGGCGGGGAGGACTGTTCACGCCGACCAAAACGTACCTGTGCGCCGAGCGGGTTGCGGTTGCCAAAATAGAAACGTGCTGCCGCCTCGTTGAGCAACGCCACTCTGGGCGATGTCTCGTTGTCGGCGTCGGTAAAGCTGCGGCCTTGCCCTAAAGGAACGCCGAAGGTCTGGAAGTAACCGGGGGAAACCTGATTCAGCCGAATCCCTTTATCGCGATCCGAGCCGGGGCTGAAACCAGCAACATCAATAGCGACGCCCCGATCTGCGCGGTCAAGTGGGCTGAGTGTGGTGAGAGTGGCGGAGCGTACTCCGGGGAGCCGCTCAACGCGCGCCAGCACGTCCCTCCACAAACCAGCCAAACGCACTCCTTCAAAGGCTCCGTCTGGTGGGTTGATCCACATGGTCAGGACGCCTTCCGGGCGAAAACCGGCGTCAAGGGTTTTCAGATTGTGCAGTGTGCGCACAAACAATCCCGCGCCGACGAGCAGGAGCAGTGAAAGCCCGACCTGCGCCACAACCAGCGCTTTACCGAAGCGTGAACGTGTGCGGGTGCTGGCGCCGTTGCTGTCTTTGAGTGCAGGGTTCGGTTCAGTTCGCTCGGCTTGCAGCGCCGGCACCAAGCCGAAGATCAAGCCGGTAAGTAAGGCCACGCCAGCAGTGAATAACAACACGCGGTAATCCAATGGCAGGTTGATGAAGAGCCCCCCGCGCTCAGTGGCGAAGAAGCTAACCAGAAAGGCGCTGCCCCAGCGGGCAAACAACAAGCCCAGCACGCCGCCGAGCGTGAGGAGCAGTAAGCTTTCAGTCAACACCTGACGCAACAACCGCAAGCGACTCGCGCCCAACGCCAGCCGCACGGCGAACTCTTTGCGCCGCGCCGTCGCACGCGCCAACAACAGGTTCGCTACGTTCGCGCACGTGATCAACAGCACCAACGCGACAATCGCCATTAGCGTCTGCAAAGGCTGAGAGAATTGCCGCCGCAAATCATTGAGTCCCCGGCTGGCCGGCCGCAGATCGATCCGGTTGAAAGCATCACGGCGCGCTTCGGCATTCATGCCTGTCCCATCCATATAGGATTGGAAGATGGTGTCGAGTTCGGCGCGCGCTTGTTCAATGGGCACACCGGGTTTGACCCGTCCGACCGCACTGAACCACCAGGTTTCCTTTGACGCCAACTGTTCGGCGCCCGCGGTCATCATCGGCAGCAGGATGTTGAACTCTCTGCCGGGAACCAGGCCATAAAAGCCTGGCTGCGTCACGCCGATGATCGTCACCGGATCGTTGCCGAGTTGCACGACCTTGCCGATGACCGCCGGATCGCGCCCGAAACGGTTTGTCCAATAGTTATAGCTGACGATAGCCACCAACCCCTCCGGCCCGCCCTTGCCCGGCACTGCGTCATCCGCGCGCTCGAACGTGCGTCCCAGCACGGCGTTGATACCAAGCAGAGAAAAGAAATCCCCCGAGACGCGCTGTCCACTCACCTCTTCGAGTCGGCCGTCAATTCTGACCCGTTGACCGAACGCAGTGAAAGCCGCTAGACCACTGAACGACTGGCTGCGTTCGCGAAAGCGCTCGAAGCACGGATAAGGCGGTGCGCCACCGTCCGGATTGCGCGGGCCAACATTTTGAATGAAGTAGAGTTGCTCAGGCTGGTTAACGGGAAGCATCTTCAGCAGCACGGCATCAATCAGGCTGAAGATTGCTGTATTGGCGCCAATGCCCAGCGCCAGTGAAAGCACTGCCATCGCCGTAACGCCTTTGTGCTTTAGCAACATTCGCACGCCAAATCGTAAGTCTTGAACCATTTCGTCCTCCCATCTTCGAGGCTGTAACCAGAGCGCATCAATCAAAGCGCCCGCGCTGTGCCAGAGCAAATCAATTTTGCTGCGCCAGTTGAGTTCATCCCATCATCCCACTCGGCGAGCAATGCTTCGCGATACTGCAACTCAGCCTTCCACTCCTGTCGCCATTCAGCACGCAACCGGCTCGGCACGATCACGCCGATGAACGTGATCAGCCATAGCCACGGGCTTCTTCGATGTTGCCCAAGTTTTGGCTCGAGATGAGGCACGAGATCCTGTCAGCCTTTCTGACGCGCTGGTTTGTTGGTCACCAGCGGCTCAAACTGTGAGAGCAGACGAAAGCGTTGTCGCGCCTCCGCAAGGGCCGTACGGCCCAGTTTCGTCACTTCGTAATACTTGCGTGGTGGACGCTGCTCAGCTTGCGCGATTGCGGGCCGCTCCCATTTGGAGACGACAAAGTCCGCACTCTCCAGGCGCCGTAATGCCGGATACACCGTTCCACTCGCGAGGCCTGTAACAGTCATGATGTCGAAGCCGTAGCCGTAGCCGTTCTCGATGGCTTGTAAAGTTAACGCCATGGTGTAGGACAGATAGTTCTTTTTCATTGTTCGATTTTCGGGTTGTCTTTAGTCGCTGGTCTTTGATCTGAGATCTGAGATTATCTGAGATCTGAGATCTGAAACGCTGCCGCTAGATACCTATACATATAAATATCTACATAGGTCAAGGAGATTCTGTGTCGCAAATCACGTCCTCAGTTAAAGGTTCTTTACCTGTCAGGGTACACGGACGATGCGATTGTGAGGCATGGTCTAATGGAAGAAACCTTGAACTTTATACAAAAACCTTTTGACTCGGTAATGGTTGCTCGCAAGGTCCGAGAGGTGTTGGACTCGCCTTCCTCAACTGAGTAATCGATTAATTCATCAGAGACTCACGAGTGGCAATGAGCGATAGCGCTTTCCGGTAAGTTTCGCCAGTGCATTTACAACTGCCGGTGAAATAACAGGCACCGGTGGTTCGCCACATCCGGTCGGCGCGTCCGTACTCGGGACGATGTGCACGTCAACAGTAGCCGGTGCATCGATGATGTAAGGCGGCGTGTAGCCGTCGAAGTTTCGTTGTTCTACGCGACCATCTTTGAGGGTGATTGCCCCGTTCGCCATCAGTTGCGTCACTCCAAAACAGACTCCAGCTTGAAACTGGCTTTCCACCGTAAGCGGATTTACCGCCAGACCACAATTAACAGCAACCGTCGCGCGATGAATCTTTGGTCGTTTGTTTTCAATTGAAACGTCGACCGCACAAGCCACTGCGGTGTCGAATGATTCATGACAGGAGATCCCTACAGCATGCCCCTTAGGCAGATTGCTTCGCCAGCCCCTGCTTTTTTCATCCATTAGATCGAGTGCGGTGATTAGTTTCTTTGCAGTCGGTTTAAGGAGCCGACGACGATAGATAATCGGATCTACCTTCGCCCGCGTTGCTAATTCATCGATCAAGGTCTCCATCACGAACGCGTTGTGAGTGTGACCGACTGAGCGCCACCATAAAACGGGCACATTCACCTTTGGGTGATGCGCAGAAACATGAAAGTTCATGATGTTGTAGCTCGTGTCGGCGGTGCCTTCGACCGCAGTTTCATCGACACCATTCTTGACGAGCATACTCTCGAAGGGTGTGCCGGCGACTAAAGATTGACCCACGACGACGTGACGCCATGCGGCCGGCATTCCGTCGCTCTCGATCCCGATTTCCACTCGATGCGCATGCATTGGACGATAATAACCACCTCGCACATCATCTTCGCGACTCCAAATCAACTTGATCGGCGTGCCGGGAATTCGCTTGGCGATCAGAGCTGCCTCTCGCGGAACGTGACAATCGATAACTGCGCGACGCCCGAAACCGCCACCGGCGAATTCAGTGTGAAAAGTGACTTGTTCGGGCTTTAGACCGAGCACCTCGGCAATCACCATTTGATCCATTGTCTGAAATTGCGAAGGAACCCAGGCCTCTGCGCGATCACCATCGAGTCGCACTGTTGCGTTGAGCGGTTCCATTGGGGCGTGGGCCAGATAAGGAAATTCGTATTCGGCGACGATTCGATTTCCGGTTGCAATCTTGTCCAGCGCCTTTTCGTCACCACGGGCAACGGCGACATTTCCCTGCTTGCGCGCAAGTTCTCTGTATTTGCTCCATAGCTGGGAACTGTCGGGGTGTTCAACTCCTGAAGTGTCCCAATCAATTTTCAAAAGGTCTCGCGCCTGTTTCGCTGTCCAGAATCGATCGGCGACAACTGCAACGCCGCTACCTTTCGGAAGCGGAATTTCAAAAACCTCGCGCACGCCTTCGATTGCACGAGCATCCTTGTCATTAAAACTCTTGACGCTTGCGCCAAATACCGGTGGGTGGGCCACAACTGCGATCTTCATTCCAGAAAGATCGAGATCAAGTCCAAACTTCTGCGACCCGTCGCACTTCGGTCTGCTATCCAGCCGCCTTACCTTTTTTCCAATAAGCCGAAACTCTGACGGACTTTTGAGCCGAGCTTTGTCCGGCACTGGTTTGCGCGCCGCATCCTCCGCCAGTTGAACGTAACGAGCTGAACGGTTCCCGGGACCGTAGATGACGCTGTTTTCCGTGCGACATTGATCCGGAGTGACCTTCCAACGATCAACCGCAGCGGCGACTAACATCGCACGCGTCTTCGCGCCTAACTCACGATACTGCTGGAAAGAATGCGCAATGGAACCAGACCCACCAACCATCTGAATTCCAAACAAAGGATCCTTATAAACATCAGCGGCCGGTGCCAACTCAGCAATTACTTGCGACCAATCGGCATCCAGCTCATCTGCAAGGATCATCGGCAGTGCGGTCTGTACACCTTGGCCGAACTCCAGACGATTCACAGTTATCAGAATCTTCCCGTCGGGTCTGATGTGAACAAATGCATCCGGCGGATAGACTTTTGCCGGTGGTGCTTGATTACCTTCCTGAGCAAAGGCCGGTAGGTCCAGGTAGAGTGAAACAAACAGCCCTCCAGCAGCAACAGTGGAGACGCGGAGGAAGCTTCGCCGAGTGAGATGCAGGTCGTTTTTAAGTTTCATTGCCGCTCGCATGACACACCTTGTTTACTTAAGTTGCTGCGCCGCGCTCTTGATAGCCTCACGAATACGAACATACGTGGCGCAGCGACAGAGATTTCCGCCCATCGATTCTTCAATGTTAGTGTCGGTTGGTTTGGACGTCGATTTCAACAACGCCACCGCGCTCATGATTTGTCCGCTCTGACAGTAGCCGCACTGGACTACATCTTTGTCCACCCAGGCGTCTTGCACGACTCGGCCCACTGGATCTTCTGCGATTCCTTCAATCGTGACGATTGCTCGGTTACCAATCAGTGACACTGGCACGACACAAGAACGAGTAGCCACACCATCAACATGTACAGTGCAGGCACCACACGCGCTGATGCCACAACCGTACTTTGTTCCCGTCATCTTAAGTTCTTCACGTAATACCCAAAGGAGCGGCGTCGATGGATCGACATTCACCTGCTTGCGTTGACCGTTGACGTTAAGTTGATACGTTGCCATTGACAGACTCCTATCTTCCGGACGGACAGGGCATACCTGCGTCAACCCACGTGCGAGTTGCAGCTACGAATTCAACATGTGACATCGGCGGTACGCTTCGCATGCTTCCGTCAGGTCGGCGACCAGGATTCCAGGCCCAGAGAACGAGAGCTTCTTCTTCGTGATGTTTCAGTAAGCCAGGGCCATCGAGACCATTATTCTTCGAACGATCCGTCACCGCGCGACAAACGGCCGTGCTCGATAACGGTCGATCGTTCATGTCTTGCCATTGCATTGAGAGTGGCGCCAGGTGCCAGTTGTGTCCGCCCGGAACTCCGGTGCTGTCGGCATTCGTTTCCTGATGACAACTAACACAATTCAGTCCCGGCACACCCTTACCCTGCGGGCCGCGAACGACATTCGCAAAGTGACGGTGCCGCTCGTCTCCTTGCTGAGGATAATTCGTCGCCGTGTGACAGTTAATACATCGCGGTGATATCAGCACCGAATAGAC
>DASYRR010000208.1:0-5210 GCA_036004125.1 Pyrinomonadaceae bacterium
AGGGCGTTACAGCTGCTGAGATTCGCTGTACCAAGCGGTGACAGGTCCCCGCACTCCAAGGAGGCGCTACTTTGCGTTGCAATATGCGATCAACTGGCCCGACGTGAACCTCGTAAAACTGCTGCTCGACAAAGGTGCGAACGTCAATCTTGCCGATGAAGGTAGAACTACCGCGCTGATTCATGCGACACGCGCAAAGCGAGTAGTGGCTATGTTGACGAAAGCCGGGGCGAAGGAATAGTCAGATCATTGGAACATGTAAGTAATCGTTCCCACAACGTCACCGCTGCCGGGTAGTTTATCTGGTGAAAATGTTGATCGTTGTGCTGCTTTTACCGCTGCGGATCGGAGTCTTTGATCGCCATCCACGGTTCGCCATGACTTTACCTTGCCTGAGCGGTCCACACGCACGACGACTGTTACAGGGCCGCCAGCGCCCTGGCTTCTAACACCACGAGAGTAATCAGGCTGGACCAGAACCAACGCGGTCCCTGCCAGCGGGCCACCCGCAGTAGCCGAAACTTTGCCAGGCTCGGACAGTTCAATAGGAGCATTTATCTGTGCTGGTTGTTTCGAGGCAAAACTATACGTAATAGTGCCGTCAATAAACGATCCCTTGCCTTGTAGTTTATCCGGCGAGAATGCGGAACGCTTGGCCGTCTTCTCTGCGGCGGTTCGGAATTGCTCGTCGGCCTCAACTGCCTTTGCCGAGACAACAATTCCTTTGGCGCTAACGCGTACACTCACGATGACCTGAACAGCTTGCCCAGGCTCGGCAGCGGGCGGGTATTCAACGTCAGGTAAATAGAGTTCGGCGCCAGCCAATTCACCACTTACAACCGGTGTTGATCTTGGAATGGCCTGCGGCCCGGGATTCGCCGCAGCTGGGGCCGCTGGTGCTTGAGTGACAGAATTGCGAGTTGAGTCCAATAGATAAGTGATCAAACGATAGCCACCGAAGAAAGCTCCTGCTATTAAGAGTGTTGGCAAAATCGCCTTCACAAACCGTTTCCAGGATCGTTTTGAAGGGAGTCTGGGTACTGGAACTTCTACTTTGCTAAGTTGCTTTACTGGCTCTGCTACCTCAAACATGCGGCCAGCTGAGACACCTCTAGAACCCGGCACTGTCTCGTCAGATGATCGTTGTAATGAGCTACCTAAAGTTTCATCAACCGTGTTTTTGCCCAGGGGAGACACCAGACTTTTCGCATTTAGGTTAGGGGCGGAAGCTGGCTCTGTTAATTGGTTTGAGATCGATCCAGCTCGACTAACCAACTCGGGAACCCCGTCTGCACTTTGAGTTCCGTTAACAACAGTCGATTTCCGATCGCGCAGGATTGCACCAGCAAGACCTTTGAGTATGGGCGTCTCGCTACCAGCCTGGGGAGCGGTTACTGTCGCTCGGCTGACGGGAACGGCTCCTTCAGAACCTGATTGCGTTGGCTCCGCCTGCAGTTCACCAGCTGTCGGCACTTGTATTGCCCCGGTTATGAGCTGGACGATCTCCGGGAAGTGAGCGCCCCAGTCAACAGCAGCGAGGCCGAGATCATCCTGAATTTCGACATTTGCGCGGGCCTTCAATAGCAGGTTCACGACGTCTTGCCGGTTGAATGCGGCGGCTAACATTAAGGGCGTCTGTCCCGCTCCATTGGTGCTGTTGACATCTGCGCCTTGGATGAGCAGCGCCCGCAGGCGGTGTGTATCTCCATCAGCAGCGGCACGCAGGAGCGCGCGATTGGCGGGGGTCATTGCATGATAATAATTGGAATTGTCAGTTTGCGGAATTGTAAATAGCAATAAGCCCAGCCTCTACTCCTACGGACCTCAGATCTCAGAGTGCAAAACTCAGGCACCGATTGATCTGGCCGCACCTGAAGAAACTCAGATAGAATGCGCCCCGCGTCTTAAGTTTCTTAATCCAAAATCGAATGACTAGCTGGCAAACGGAGGTTTGTTATGAGGAAGATTCCTCTCCCGCTGTTGGTTCCTTTCCTCTTGGGTGCGCTTACCCTAACCATTGGCGCGCAAACCAATCGGCACGTACCCACAATCGACGAACTCCTAACGCTGAAAACAGTAGGAGCGGCTTCCATCTCGCCCGACGGAAAATGGGTCGCCTACACAGTTAACTACGGTGATTTCAAGCCGGACGCCTTTGTTACTCAGATCTGGCTCGTAGATGTCGCAACCGGTCGCAACTTCCAGGTCACTCGCGGAGATAAATCCTCCAATACGCCAAGGTGGTCACCTGATGGAACATGGTTGACTTTCCTGAGTAATCGGATCGAGGACAAGAACCAAATCTTTGCTATTAATCCGCTGGGTGGAGAATCCATCCAATTGACCAAATCAGAGACCTCAATTAGCAACTTTGCCTGGTCCGACGATAGTAAATCGATAGCGTATCAAGCTACTGAACCGGCACCACCCGTATCAAAAGAACGTAAAGATTATCTTGGTGACTTCGAAGTTGTGCGCAGGGAGTACACTTTCAATCACATTTGGACTCTTAGCGTTAGCGAAGCTTTCAATGGTCCGCTAGTTGGTAAGCAGCGCACGAAGAAGAAGGATTTTAGTGTCGACTCTTTTTCCTGGTCGCCTGACGGATCGAAGATCGCATTTAGTGCCACCATCAATCCAGACTTAATTCAGGGAACAACTGCTGATGTCTACCTATTGAACCTGTCTGACGATTCGATCCGGAAAATCGTTTCTCAACCGGGACCGGATAACGGACCTCGGTGGTCGCCAGACGGTAAGCAGATCGTGTTTGCCTCAGCGATGGGGAGAATGCCTTCATTCGCAACTAACACCCGACTTGCGATTGTTCCAGCTGACGGAGGTACGCCGCGGTCAATTACCGACAGCTTCGACGAAAGTGCCAGCTTAATGGAGTGGAAGCAGGAAGGGATCTACTTCAATGCATTGCAGAAGACAGCCACGCATATGTTCAGAGTCGATCCAGTGTCCGGAAAGATCGTTCGCATTTCACAGCCCGACAATTTGATGGCTGGCTCAGGCTCACTGAGTCGTGACGGTCAGAAGATAACGTTTACTGGCAGTTCACCGACAAGCCTGGCCGAAGTGTTTGTAACTGACGCGAGTAAGTTTGCGCCTCGAGCTCTCTCGAACATGAACGAACAAACCAAAAACTTTATTTTGGGAACCCGTGAACTCGTTTCCTGGAAAAGTACAGACGGGACGGAGATAGAGGGTGTGCTCATCAAACCAGCAGACTTTGATCCGTCGCGCAAGTATCCTCTGCTCTGCATAATTCATGGTGGCCCTACTGGCATCGACCGCCCGGCGCTGCTGTCGCCTGATACGCGTACTTATCCTTCCGACATCTGGGTTGCACGCGGTGCAGTAATTCTTAAAGTCAACTACCGCGGAAGCGCTGGCTATGGCGAAGCTTTTCGTAAACTGAACGTGCGCAATTTGGGAGTTGGCGATGCGTGGGATGTGATCTCCGGCATTGATAACTTGATCGCCAGGGGCTTCGTTGATCAAAGTCGCGTCGTGTGCATGGGCTGGAGTCAGGGTGGTTACATTTCAGCGTTCCTGACGGCATCCTCCGATCGGTTTGTAGCAATCTCTGTGGGTGCGGGCATCTCGGATTGGGCTACGTATTACTACAACACCGACATCACGCCATTCACGATCCACTATCTCGGAAACAACCCAGTCAACGACCCGGACATTTATCAAAAGACCTCTCCAATCGCCTACATCAAGAGTGCACGCACCCCAACTTTGATACAGCACGGTGAACTCGATCGTCGCGTTCCGATTGCCAACGCTTACGAGTTGAGACAGGCTTTGGAAGACAAGGGAGTGAAGGTTGAGATGATCGTCTATAAAGGGTTTGGTCATGGCATTACCAAACCGAAGTCTCAACGCGCAGTAATGCAACACAACCTTGGTTGGTTCAATCATTACATCTGGGGCGATCCGCTGCCGGATTTCACAACTCCGGAGTTGCCAAAAAAGGAAAGTCGAGAAATAGACAGGAAGGCGACGAGTGATCAGCAGTGAGGATCGTGGCTTCGCTTGAAGACAATCTGTATGAATTCACCAAAGGGAAATAGGGGTATTGGGCTTAGGCCTGTAGATCGCTAGAAGCAACCGTGCAAATCAAATCGACAATTTGCTTGTTTCTGTTGTTCTCTCTCTGCCTCTCTTTTCCCGCGCTTGTCTCTGCCCAAACTCCAACTGATGAAGATGACGTCATCCGCGTTAATACTGACGTCACAAATTTGCCCTTCACTGCCGTGGATCAACAACGTCGTTTCATTACTTCATTACGGGCAGAAGATATTCGAGTGCTGGAAGACGGTGTCCCTCAACAGCTCTTCACCTTTCAACGCGAAACAAATCGTCCCCTGGCAATTGCGTTCTTGATCGATGTCAGCATTTCACAACAATACACGCTCAGCAACGAAAAGGCGGCGGCGCGTGGATTTATTGAGAAAGCTATCCAATCAAGTCGGGATCAGGTCGCTATTATTCCGTTCACTGGACTGGCATTTCTTGAGCAGCCTTTAACCCGTGATGTGATCAGCGTGTATCGCGTCCTGCAGCAGATTGAAGTTGCCGTACCGGCGTATCAAGGTGCGGGACGCCCGTTGTCAGGGATCCCAACTGGCCCTGGTTTACTAGCCCCGCCGCAGGAAGGAACAACGGCGATTTGGGACGCGGTTGCATTAACGTCGAGCGAGGTTCTGGCACGCTCACAGGGTCAGCGCCGTCGCGCAATAGTGCTTCTGACTGATGGATTGGATACTACGAGTCGTCTTAGGAGAATGGATGCAATAGATCGAGTTTTGAGTGCGGAGGCGGTCGTTTATGCGATTGGAATTGGCGATAGCAAAGGAGAAGGAGTCAACAAATCCGCGGTGAGAGAGCTTGCTGAACGAACTGGTGGTCGCGCTTTCTTCCCAAAGAAACAGGAAGACCTTCAAGCCGCTTTTACTGAAATCGAACAGGAGCTGCGGACGCAATATCTAATCGCTTATTCATCCACCAACAAGAAAAGAGATGGGGCGTACAGACGAATAGCTGTTGAGATTACCAATCCAGACCTGCAAAAAGAGAAGCTGCAGATCCGCCATCGCCCCGGTTATTTCGCGAAGCGCGGAAGCTAAGAACCTCCTTGGAGTGCGGGGACTTGTCACCGCTTTGGTACAGCGAATCTCACAATCTACAGTGCC
>DASYRR010000209.1:0-58308 GCA_036004125.1 Pyrinomonadaceae bacterium
TCAATTCATGAACGTGCCAGTAGACACTTTCATTGCTCATTTCAGGATGCTTGCGCAGAAACTGATTGGCTAAAGATAACGCACCGGGATCGTCCTTAAGATCGGCAAAGAGTTTTGCCTCGCGCTTCGCATCTTCTGTCCGTCCCAGCTTCCGATAAACGAGCATCAAGTTGTAATGCGCTCCGAGATCCTCCGGGTCGATCGCCAGGATCTTTCCAAAGCATTCGAGCACCCCTTGATAATCCCGCTTGATCTTACCGAGCTCGCCAAGCTGCTGAAGGGATATGCGGTCGCGAGGAAAGGCCGCGAGCACCTGTCTGATATTGCTTTCGGCCTGGTCCAACAGACCTCGCTTCATGAAAATCCGCGCCTGCTGAAACAAGGCGCGGGCATTACTTGGATTGGTTTTCACAACTCCATCGAGGATATTTGCTGCTTCATCATATTGTTCAAGTTCGATGTGGGCCATAGCGCGGTTGACCAACGCCATCGGGCGATATTTTTCGTCGAGTTCAGCCGCGCGCGTGAAGGCATCAATCGCCAGCGGGTATTGGCGCTGATCGAATAAAGCAATCCCGTAATTATTCCAGCGCCTCCAGTCGGGCACGGCTGTCTTGTCGTTCGGATCGACGGCTTTCGCGGAGTTGTCGCCGATCTGCATTGCGTACTCCGTCGTCGCCATTGTCACAATTGGATAATCGACGGACTTGCCGAGAACGTAGTCGCTGAACACCCGGGTGAAGCGACGATAGCGAGCGCGTGCAGTCAAATGAAGCGAGCCTGTCAGATTAGCAGGAACGTGGAATTGATAACGCGCGACGTCTGAGCGACCGGAATTGATCTGATTGTTCTGCGCAAATACCCGCGTGCGCCAGATGTGATGTTTGTCGTTATAAGTGCCGTCGGATTTTACGAGATAGGTTTTGTAGTTGTGCGCCGATTCATCCAGATAGCCGTCAGGTTTGATGAAGCCGGAGCGGTAAAGCGCCTTGCCCGCGTCGTCACTGACAATGAACTCGATGTAAGCTTCGTAAAAGTCACGCAACTCCGGCGGAAACGAATGGCCAATGTTCTTGTTGGTGATCACCACCTCGGCGGTGATGCGATCCCCGCCCGTAATTCTGAAGTTGTTACGGTTCACTGGAGCGATGAATTCCTCCGCACTCACTCCCGACGATTTGCGCCGAATCGCAAAGATATCTATGCCCAGGGCGTCGTTCTCGAGAAACTTCGTGACGGCACTAAGCTGGTCCGGCCATTTATAGAAAGTCGGGATTGCCGTATTGGCCGTGGCCCAGCGGTGCGAGACGAGCGTGCCTTTCTTGGCAGAGACGTCAAAGAGTGGCGCCGGTTCGCGCTTCATGTGACACGAATTGCAAGTCTCTTTGTCGCGCACGTAAAAAGGATGCGGCGACTCTTTTGAAAAAGACGACTGTTGCAATTCATCGGCGACCATGAAGGCGCGTAGAAACTTGTAGTCATTGAGCTCATGGGGGACTTGTGATTTGTGACACGCGCCACAGAACTCAGGCGTCTTTAAAAGTGGGCGCATCATCGCGCGCCGATGCGAAGGGATATCATCCAGAATCTGCTGATCGGAAACGCCGGCGAGCAGACGCGTCCCGTCCTCTTTTATCAATAACGCGGGTTCTCCCATGACGTATCCACCGATCCCGTGCCCGTCAACCGATTGAATTGAATGACACGCAATGCACGACACGCCGTCGTCGTCGAATGGCCGTTTGACATGAGAATTCTTTGTCAGCGCGCCGGTGAAAAGCGCCGCCGGGTTATGGCACGACTCGCAATGGCGGGTGAATTCAATTCCTTTCTGCGATTGCAGATCTTTGACGTTCTTCTGATAGAACGGCTCGCGAAACGCGTTGCTGTGCGCCGATTGCCGCCACTGGGCATGAGCATCTGTGTGACAGGTTCCGCATCGTTTCGCCGGAACGAACATTTCTCCCGGCATGAACGTGCCGGTGGTAGTCGTTGCATTGCCGGGCGAGAAAGGATTCGGACCGAATTTGAAGTCGTAGGTTTTGGCTATCTCGCTCGCATAGGTATTTTGGTTGCTGTCATTGTAGGGATCTGCCGTCACCTGCCGGCCTCTCATGAATACCGTCGCGGCCACGCCGATGAGAATTAGACATGCGAGGCTGGCTATCGATCGCCTGCGCTGGGGCGCGACGGATTGTGAATTATTTCTTTCGGCGGACAACATTTGTGATTCCTTTCGGCCGTCCGTGGACGTTCCGGAGAATCAGATTGCGGAGATTACAAACAAACAGGACCATTCAAATACCAGAGAGTGCATATGCCAGTCAATATCCTGGGGTGGATTCAGATCTAAACCTTTAGGTTGAGATCAGGAGGTAAGCTGAACCGGGTAACAATCCCCAGAGTCTCGATATTTGCTATGGGCGCGGACCCGGTCGCTACCGCTCTCGGTACTGACTCCATAACTAAACCCTACTTAGCGATGCCTTTGCCCTCAATCACGGTCAGTTTACGATCTACACCGGGAACGTTTACTGATTCGACCGTGCCATCGGGCCACTTAATCCCTACCTTATCGACACTTGTCGCCGCGCCCAAGCCAAAGTGAAGTGTCATATCATTTTGCGATGCATAACTTCCACCGCTAATCACATCCTGCCGCTGACGGACCTTTCCAGTGGTGACGTAAACGATAGCACCTATGGCGTCGCGCGGAGACTTTTTCGAAACGTCACCAACTAAACGAAGCGCCAGCCAGTGCCCACTCGAAGCGGTGACATTCTTCAAAACACTCGGTTTCGAGTCGGCGTTGTTGATGACGACATCTAACCGGCCATCTCCGTCCAGATCGGCAACCGCGAGACCCCGCCCGCACCAGGCGTAAGCCAGGCCGCTGCCCGGCGTGGCCCCGACGCGTTCGAACTTTCCGTTTTTCAGATTGCGAAAAAGCAACGGTTGCTGAGCATAGCTGGTTCCCCACTGATTATTGTCGACGACGGGATAGACATGTCCGTTCGCGACGATTAGATCCAACCAACCATCGTTGTCATAATCTATAAAGCTGGTGCCCCAACCGAGAAACGGAAGCGTAACTTCGCCGAGCCCCGCGAGATAAGTCACGTCCGTGAAATTCGAATCGCCGTCGTTGTGGTAGAGCACGTTTGAATCGTCCGAGAAATTCGTGATCTGAAAACTGACCCGGCCAGAGTTGTCATAATCACCGATGGCAATTCCCATCCCGGCTTGCTCGCGCCCGTTTTCGTTGAGAGCAACACCCGAAGGATAACCAACCTCCTCAAAAGTCCCGTCGCCTTTATTAATATACAACTGCTTCGGTGTCGAGTCGTTTACCACAATCAGATCCAAGCGGTTGTCCTCGTTCGCCTGCACGAAGGCGGAAGAGAATCCGTAGTACTTTTGCGGATCATTGACTCCAGCTTTCACACTCACGTCTTCGAAGGTCCCGTCGGCCTTTTGGTGATAGAGCGTGTCGCTCTCGCCGGTGAGACCCCGCGGGCCGCACATCACCGGGGCGCCGCGAAACTGGCAAAAGTTTTGGCCCACACCCGCCGGCTTGCTGGCCTCAGCGGGGCTGCGGGGCAGATTGGTAAGATCAATTTCCAGATAACCGGGAACGAAAAGATCCAGTCTGCCATCGCCGTCATAGTCGCCCCAAGTGGCTCCTGTGCTCCAGCCCTTGCGCGCCACTCCGAGCTTTTCCGCCACGTCGGTAAACGTGCCGTCGCCATTGTTGTGATAGAGACGCGAGACCCCAAAATTCGTGATGTAGAGATCGGGACGGCCATCGTTATCGTAATCGCCTACCGCCACACCCATTCCCCAACGCTCGTTGGCGATGCCTGCTTTATCGGTCACGTCTTCGAACTTCCAGTTTCCCAAATTGTGATACAGCGCGGCGCGCGGTGGCTTTTCTTTTCCCAATAAAGCCGGCAAGGTCGATCCGTTTACCAGATAAATGTCGGGTAAACCATCTCCGTCATAATCAAAGATTGCCACGCCGCCCGACGGCACTTCGAAGATGTAATCCTTCGCCGGAGTCCCAGAGCGATGTTTGAAATTCGCCAGGGCTGTCTTGTCTGTTGCGTCTTCGAAGATCAGGGGAGCTTTTGGATCCGTAATGCCGACGGTTCGTCTTGAACTGTAATTAACCGGGGTTCCGGTCACCACCCCGCCCATGCCTTGTGTTTCGGGCTTTGGCGGCGTCTGACCAAACAGAGCAAAGCAACTCAATAGACAGAGAATCACGATTGGGCCAACGGCTTTGGAAAAATGATGAGACTTCATAGTATTGTTGTAGCAATCGCTATCACATGTTTCCGCAGGCGCAGTCGCCTAGTCTCAAGCTTTAGCCAGAACGGCCTCCTCAACTTCGGTTGGAACGGTCAGAAATACAAAGCGGCTGGCAGGAAAAAGGTAGTCTTCACCACTCTCATTGACGATGCGCACATAATTGTCCCGCTCGGCCTCAGGGTCTGTCACGATCGGATAAACCTTGCGACGCTCAAGCGACATTTCATAGTCGGTGTTGTCAATACAGATTGCTATACGATGATTAGAGTCCTGTTCTCTCATAGCTAATCCAAATACCTCTTGATCTTCATCTGGCGTTTGCCGATGCCATGCGCTTCGTACCAGTGAACTTCAGCCAAACGTATCCTACCATTTTCAAGCTGAACCTTGGCAAAGCCTTTTAGCTTACGCCAACGGCCTTGTCCATACATACGTTCCAGAAACCTCAAGTCTCGAATTGAATGTTTGATCGCTATGATTTGAACATCTTCGAGATCGCCAATTATTTGAAAGTTGTCTCTTGACATGAAACGGGTACTGTGACGTTTTACTCAAGCCTTTAACTCAAGTTTCGCTTCGCATCGTCAATCAACTGATTATTTCTTTCATAAGAAATCTGCCCGCTCTCGTCCCCAATCTTTGGCGGATACTGGTGCCGCTGATAAACCGGATACGCTTCCGTGCGTAGATGCGAGAGCATGTGATGCCCGCGACGCGAGGCGCGTTCGTGCCGGAGCGCAGATATATCGATCGGCGCCACGACAATTCGTTCGCCGGGGCCCGGCGATGCTTCCGCCAAAAGCCGGCCATCGTAATCCACTACCTGACTGCCACCCGGCCATGAATACGGGGGATAGTGTTTCAGGCTCGCTCCTTGATTTGCGGCCACGACATAGGCGATGTTCTCAATTGCTCGCGCCCGATTAATCACTGTCCACCAGGCCATTGGCTCGGTCGCGCCCCACGGATCCATGTACGCGGAAACGCGAACCAGAACTTCCGCGCCATTCGCGGCGAGTTGGCGCATCGCTTCCGGAAACAACCAGTCGTAACAGATTGCACAACCGATGCGGCCGATAGGCGTGTCGGCGACCGGAAACAGCGGTTTATCGTAACCTTGCAGATCGTGCGGGCTGGTGTGTACTTCGTAGGGAATCCAGGTGTTGACTTTACGATACTTGTAAAGAATTCCTTCGCGGCCGATCAAACATGTCGTGTTGAAAACCTGCCCGGGCCACTTGGGATCAACTTCGAGCATTGAGCCGCTTTGAATGTAGATGTCGTGCTCGCGGGCTTTTAGTTCCAAGCGTTCGGTGTGCTGGTTTGGGATTTGAATTCCGAGTTTGTCGATCAGCTCTTTGGCCGTTTCGAAAACCGGCGCTGAATGAGCGAACTCCGGAAACACTATCAACCGCACGGGCAGAAACGGCGCTGCTCCCGCAACTGCCGAATCGATCATGGAGAGCATGCGATCCGTATTCGCGCGCATCGCCTTTCGTTCGATCGGATTCGGCATGTCTGTTTGGCAACACGCCACCGAATATCTAATGTGATCCATAAACACGTTCGGCTATCCGCAGATTTCACAGATAGGAGATTCAAGGAAGGCTTTTCAACCAACTATCATAACCGCGCTGATCTCTTTTTCTCCTTCTGCCTAATCAGCGTAATCTGTGAAATCTGCGGATATCACCTCGTCAAAACCGCCCCAATCGACAGCACTGATGATGTAACTATCCGCGTGTTGTATTTTTCAATATATCTTCGTCGCGCTTCAGTCAGCGGATAATGCTCCGGCCATGAATAGGGATAACGGCTCATCCCGTGAAACGGCAAAGGCGCAAGCTGATCGGGACTCGCGGAATTGAGGTCCATCTCTTTGCTGAAGCCGTCGGCGTAAAGCAGGAACGTGCGCGTCCATCCGGCAGGCAGGGGCGGAAGGCGTGTTGCGTCGAACGAAAGACTAATCTCGTCTCCTGGCCGGCTGACGACAAACATGTCATCGCTTCTCAAAAGGAGCTCGCGCACGTCACCTTCGCGTGTGTATCGCCCGGTCATTACTTTCCACGGAGAAGTGAATAATACGCGGCGGTAATCGTAGCCAAATGGTTCACGACCGTCAGGTGTTACCTCTGCCGAGAAGCCACGCCAATGCAAATCAGCGCGCGCTGGGTCGAGCCGGAAGATTTGCACCGGCGATTCTCTGTCCGACGTGTCGACCAGAATCTGGTCCCAATAAATCCGCATGTTTGTAACGATGCGCACCTCGCGATCAGCGCTGAGAAACTTTCGTGTGAGATCGACAGTCACAGTCTGCGGCCGTCCGACGGGAATTCCAATGTCCTCGATCACCGTGCGCCAGCTTCCTTTTCCATCCTTAACCTGAAGCGATGGTGGCTTCATCACCTTCCCGGACTGCGAAGCGGCAACGTTATCACTGGACCATGCGTAATCGGTCCAGCCGGTTAGCAGCAAGACCACTCGTTCTCCTCTGCTGTCCTTCGCCATCGCGTCAGCCATTCTTGCGGCTTTGCCGCCCCGATGTGCGGAAAGGCTCTGCCTTTCCGGGTGCGTGGTTTTACCTTCCGCGAGGCTGCGCCTCGTTGCGGACGGGACGTCCGCGCTCCCTGCAGCAGGAAGCTTCAATGTCAACGAGTGCTCATCTGCATACCCACGAATCCGATCCAGTTTGAAATCGTCGGGCCAGCGGCGATCCATTCTCGAAATTAGATCGAGCACATCGTGCCCGTGGTCATCAATAGCGCTCAACGGTGGCCGAGCGTTACGTGTCACGAAAAGCTTAAATGGTTTCGGCGGGTCGCTCATGCCCTCGTTCGGATACACGTCCGTGCCCTTAGGATGAACCACGGCGATTAGTTGAAGACGATCGACGAACATCGCTTCTTCAAGTTCATTGGTAACTCGCAATTCATAATGGCCATTTGTTTCTTGCAGTTGATCGGCGCGAATCCGCACGTATTCTTCCGCGTCGGGCTTATTGTAATGCCCGGGCTCTTCGAGATAACCCATCTCCCCCCCACCCATAAAATCAGTGACGAACTCAAAACGCTGGCCATTCCACGCATATAAATAAGGACACGACGAGGGCTTGCGATCCAACTCGGTGATGTTCAATGAGATAAAATTGGCGATTTCCTTGGGGGCGGCAAATTCAGTCTCAGCCTGCACAATTCCTGCTGGCCACATCACGCGCACAGCATCCGGCTTTCCACGCTGGCCTAAACCAAAGATCAAATCGGCCGGCGCTGGTGCCGGTGATGCCGCGTAAGTTTCCAGCTTCTGATATAAGCTGCCGGCGCGCATTTCTACTTTCGCTTCGACCGCGCTCTTGTTGCTGACGCGGCCACGCAAATCAACCTTGATCGAGCGATTCCGATTACCACCATCATTGCGCAAGATCCGCAACTGACCCGCACCTGCGCGCATAACTAAATCGACGTCGCCATCGGCGTCGAGGTCGCCCGAGGCAAGTGCAACACTGCCCAACCCAGTTGAATCGACCTGGGAAAAAAGCTCCCGGAAAGCATTAGGCAGAGCCCGGTTTGAAACATCTACGAAGGTGTTCCCGATATTGCGCCACACGCTCAAGCCTCTGGTGGTGACAAGTACGAGGTCAAGAAGTCCATCGTTATCGTAATCGAAGAATTGCGCAGCCAGGGCACTCTGCGTCTCCGCGGGGGCGGACACCGCCTTAAAATGTGTTCTTCCGTCACTCATGGCGAAAATCCCGGGAGCAAAACGACGGCCCAGAAAAAAATCAGTGAAGCCATCCTTGTTGAGGTCGCCTGCGGCGACACAGGTGTATTGGCCCTTCTGACCAAGTCCAACATCTTTCGCCACGTCGGCAAGCGTTCCATCCCGCAGGTTGCGGAACAGTGCCGGCGGGTTCTCGCCACGATTCAGGACGAAAACGTCGACGTCGCGACGGTTATCGAAGTCGGTCGGCACAACGGCTGCCGAGGCAACTGAAGATTCCTGACCAACGACCTTCGCTGACTCCGTTATGTTTGTGAACGTGCCATTTCCGTTGTTGCGAAGCAGAATGTTTGGTGGTCCGGTTATGAAAATGTCCAAATCGCCGTCGTGGTCGAAATCAACAAACGCGCAAGAGACATGTGGTGTACTCGATTTTGGCACAGACAGGATGCCTGACTCTTTTGTCCTGTCAGAGAAATGTCCATCGCCATCGTTGTGATACAAGACGAAAGAAGTCTGCGGACCCCGTACGACGAATAGGTCGGGCTTGCCATCGTTATCGTAATCACCGGCAACGACGGCGTAATTCTGCTCCTCACCGGTATAGATCAGATCTGATTGCACTGTTACATCCGTGAACTTTCCACCGTCATTGCGCAGCAGTCGCTGAGGAACTCGCGCATCGAAAATGTCCAGCTTACCGTCATCGTTATAATCAAATAGAACTATGGGCGCGGCGCGCGCATAAGACTCTGCCAACCCAGGAATATTTTTCTCTCCTCGCCGTTCCCTGGTTGAATCAACTTTCAGGTTCAAATCGGACGTGGCGCCAAGCGAGCTCTCGGTCACATCCGTGAAGACGATTTCTGGGGTACGTTTGTCAACGACCTCCGGCTCGGTTCCGGTCGAAACCATTGCTTCCGCGTAGTGTCCCCCTTCAAGATAATTTGTCCCGATCGTGGTGCCGGCGCCGCTTTGCTTGAACTCCTGAAATTTCTGCAAGACCCGCTGCCCTTCTTCCTTATTACCGGTGCGCGTCAGCAGAATTCCGAGGTTATACAACGCAGTTTCATTGTAAGGCTCAACCTCGATCGCTTTGCGAAAGGCGGCAATCGCTTCCGCGTATCTTCTCTGTTGGGCAAATATCTGTCCGACGTTGAGGTTTGAACCAACGTCATCGGGATCCATCTTTAGAACTTTTTGCAACTCCGCGATTGCTTCTTCGAATCGATTTTGCGCCCGGGCAATGAGACCCAGAAGGTAATGCGGGTGAGGTCTGTTCGGATCCTGAATCAACGATTTCTCAGCCTCGCGTTTCGCGCCGTCCGCATCCGGTAAGTAATAGAGCGCAATGCTGAGGTTAACCCGGGCAATTGGGAGATCCGGTTTGATTTCCAGTGCGCGCGTGAAATATTCGACAGCATCTTTTGCCTTGTACTGTTCGAGCATGGCAACGCCAAGGTTGTTTGCGCGATAAGCGGCTTCGCGTTTCTCAAATGCTGACTGCTCTGACAAGGTGCTTGCCGGCGGTGAAGACGTCGTGGCCGATGATTCAATCAACGTTGTGCCGGCAATTGCGAAGGAAAGAGACAGGGCAGGCAGAATCAGAAAGGCCAGCGGCGATTTCATATTGGCGCTAGGATGACACGAACGAGCAAAGACAATCTAACCAAGTCGGGTCGCGCGCGATGTTTATAGCACCGAGTTCAAAGCTAAAAAGCGATTTGGTTCGGTCGCTCTCGATCTATTTTGCGGTAACGGTCACGTAATCTTTCCCGCTGTAGAATCGGATTCCAGCTTCGGCCTTTGTCATCATCAATGGACGCGGCCTTTTCAATTCGGTGTCCTTCGTCGTCGAGATCGAGAGAATTTGATTTCCCGCCAGATCCAGAATCTGCATCTTACCGTCGTTCCTGAAACCAAATCCGTATGCTCCGGCGCCGAGGTCTGACCCATTGATCGCGATCGGCGAATCCGTTATGAAGAAGCCTTCATATTTTGCGCGCACATCGGCTGCATATCCGGCCGTATCAACCAGACCGGCGATGACGAAACGTTTGGTTCCGAAACGCGCCGCCGCGGAGTTGCGCATCTGTGTCGGCGCACTCAGGCCCTGGAAATAGAATCCCGGAGGCACGACCCGATTAAGTTCCGCGCCGGCGAGTATAGTTACAGAATTCTGACCCATCACGAATACCGGTAAACAACAAATGACGGTCAGAAATAATGAGCTTCTAAGCAAAACCCGTTTGAGATTGATCATGACGTTTCCTTTCGCGGCAATCCCCAGGAGCGTTGTCAAGGCGGCACCATCTTACACCAATGACTTTTTGTTAGATCGTGACCAGCGGCAAGCTGCGATACCGCTTTCCGGTCAGCTTTGCCAGAGCGTTGACTACCGCCGGCGAGATCACCGGAACTGGAGGTTCGCCGCAGCCGGTGGGCGCCTCCGTGCTGGGCACAATGTGAACGTCAACAGTTACCGGCGCGTCAATGATGTAAGGTAGGTTATAGCCGTCGAAGTTGCGTTGTTCCACGCGGCCATCTTTGAATGTGATGGCGCCCGTCAGTTGAGTTATGCCGAAACCAATCCCTCCCTGAAATTGGCTTTTGATCGTCAGAGGGTTCACTGCCAGTCCACAATCGACCGCGACCGTCGCGCGATGAATTCTTGGCCGTTTGTTTTCGATCGAAACGTCGACGGCGCAGGCTACCGCAGTGTCGAAGCATTCATGACACGCGATGCCGACGGCATGCCCCTTTGGCAACCTGTTTCGCCAGGTTGCACTCTGCTCGTCCACCAGATCGAGCGCGCCACGTAATTTCTTTGCGTCAGGTTTGAGGAGCTTACGACGATAAGCAATCGGATCGATCTTTGCTCGCGTGGCCAACTCATCAATCAGCGTCTCCATGACGAACGCGGTGTGAGTGTTGCCTACAGAGCGCCACCACAGCACCGGCACGTTGACCGTCGGGTGGTGCGCGGAAACATGAAAGTTGGGAATGTGGTAATTTGTGTTCGCCGTCCCTTCGACCGTGGTCGCATCGACGCCATTCTTAATCATCATTACGGCAAACGGAGTCCCGGCAACCAGAGATTGTCCGACGACCACATGGCGCCACGCGGCCGGCAGACCATCAGGACCGATGCCGATCTCGACGCGATGCGCGTGCATTGGGCGATAATAGCCTCCACGCACATCATCTTCGCGCGTCCAGATAAGCTTGACCGGCGTGCCCCGCAGACGCTTCGCAATCACCGCCGCTTCGCGCTGCACATGCGAATCGATTACTGCCCGCCGACCAAAACCGCCGCCGGCATATTCAGTGTGGAAAGTGACTTGTTCCGGTTTCAATCCCAATACTTGGGCGATAGCCATTTGGTCCATCGTCTGAAACTGAGAAGGGACCCAGGCCTCCGCGCGATTGCCGTCAAAGCGGATGGTGGTATTCAGAGGGTCCATCGGAGTGTGAGCGAGATAAGGAAACTCATACTCGGCCACAATGCGTCTGGCAGCCGGGACTCCATCCAGCACCTTGTCATCACCACGCGCAACCGCGACATTGCCCGGCGTGCGAGCCGTCTCTTTGTACCTGGTCCACAACTGCGAACTGTCCGCATGTTCGATTCCGGATAAATCCCAATCGATCTTCAAGCGGTCGCGAGCTTGCTTTGCCGTCCAGAATTTGTCGGCGACAACCGCCACACCCCCGCCTTTCACCAGCGGGATTTCGAACACCTCATGCACGCCGGCGATGCCGCGAGCATCCTTGTCGTCCATACTTTTCACGCGTCCGCCGAATACGGGTGGATGAGCCACAACCGCCACCTTCATTCCAGGAAGATCCAGATCGAGTCCGAACTTTTGCGAGCCATCACACTTCGCCCGACTATCAAGCCTCGGCACTCTCTTGCCGATTAAGCGGAACTCTGAGGCATTCTTGAGACGTATTTTTTCCGGCGCCGCTTTGCGCGCAGCGTCCTTTATGAGTTCGGCATAGCGTGCTGACTTTCCGGCTGGACCGTACACCACACTGTTTTCCGTGCGGCATTGGTCGGGCGAGACGTGCCAGCGATCCGCGGCGGCCACCACCAACATCGCTCGCGTCTTCGCCCCCAGCTCGCGGTATTGCTGAAACGAATGCGCAATGGAACCTGATCCGCCAACCATCTGAATGCCGTAGAGCGGATCCTTGTAGACATCCGCTGCGGGCGCGAGCTCAGCCACCACCTGGGACCAGTCAGCGTCCATTTCGTCGGCTAGAATCATTGGCAATGAAGTCTGAACTCCCTGACCAAACTCGAGACGATTTACCGTAATCAAGATCTTGCCGTCAGGTCTAATGTGAACGAACGCATCCGGAGGGTAAGCTCTCGGCGGCGGCGCTTGATTTCCTTCTTGGGCGGTTGCCGGAAGATCGAGATACAAGGAAACCAACAAGCCGCCGGCCGCCGCGATAGATACACGCAGGAAGCTGCGCCGGTTCAGATCCAGATCGTAGTCAAGTTTCAGTGCTGCTCGCATTGGCTGGAGCTCCTTTACCGGATTTGGCACGCGCATCTTGCGCGTGATCTCACGGGCGGGACGCCCGTGCCACTTTTCAAATTTGTTCCGCCGCGCTCTTGATTGCTTCACGAATGCGGACATAGGTGGCGCAGCGGCAAAGATTTCCACCCATCGATTCTTCGATATTCGTGTCGGTTGGTTTCGCCGTAACTTTCAGCAGGGCGACCGCGCTCATAATCTGCCCACTCTGACAATAGCCACACTGCACTACGTCTTTCTCTATCCAAGCTTCCTGCACCGCTCGACCCACGGCATCTGATCCAATGCCTTCAATCGTAACGATCGGCCGATCACCAATCAAAGACACCGGCACGACGCATGAGCGAGTAGCTACGCCGTCGACATGTACCGTACACGCGCCGCAGGCACTGATGCCGCAACCGTACTTCGTTCCGGTCATCTTCAGTTCTTCGCGTAAGACCCAAAGGAGTGGTGTGGATGGATCAACGTTCACCTGTTTTGACTGGCCGTTTACTTTGAGTTGATAAGTTGCCATGGTTTGTCTCCTATTTAGCGCGCGGGCATGGCGTGCCGGCGTCGACCCAGGTACGAGTTGCGGCGACGAACTCCGCATGTGTCAGCGGGGGCAAAGTCCGCCTCGTCCCGTCAGGCCGCCGGCCTGGACTCCACGCCCAGAGAACTAACGGCTCTTCTTGGTGATGCTTTAGCAGGCCGGCCGCGTTAAGATCGTTATTCCGCGTACGATCCACCAAGGCCCGACATACCGTCCCGCTCGACAATGGTCGATCGTTTTTGTCTTGCCAACGCATTGACAACGGCGCCAGATGCCAATTCGGTCCGCCGGGCACTCCGGTACTATCGGCGTTCTCCGATTGATGACAGCTCACACAGTTCAATCCGGGCACACCTTTGCCGGCAGGACCGCGAATAATATTTGCGAAGTGGCGGCGCCGGTCATCGCCTTGCTGCGGATAAGTTGTAGCTGTGTGACAGTTGATGCAGCGTGGCGAAGTCAAGACTGAATACACCTGCTCCCACGCCGCCAATCCATCGGCGAGCTTAGGATCAACTGCAGACGCTTTGTCCGTAGTCTCGATGCTGGCTCGCGTTGACAGCGCAATACAAGTCACGAACCCGACCAGCATCGAGAGAAAAACTGCGAGCAGCGATCGATGGTTTGCCCACATAGTCGCCTCCCTCCGATACGATCATTCGAAGATCGCCCGCGGTTGCCAGTTTCAATCAGAACCTAAAGGGGGAATTTGCCCTTAAAATAACACGCTTGTCTTGAAAAGTAACTCTGGCACGAACAGCACACAGCCAGAATGTTCGGATGATTCAACGCGCCCGCAGCCTGTGCCTCTTGTTCAAGTCTCCTCAGCCGATCCGCATTCCCCGATAGTGCTGCTGGCAAGACTTTTAATCGCCACGTCGCGATCGAGTTTTTCACCGCGCGCGCGATGGACGTTCGCCCATCCCACCGCGCCGAGTTGCGAGCGGATCTCGTAGCGGCCGAGTTTTGTGCCGGAAGGAATGGTCACTTCTGTGGCAGAGCGAAAGATGCGATTCAGAAACGTCGCCGCCGATGGGTAAAGCGCCCCATTCTAGCCGCATTAAGCTGCGCGCGCTGGATCAAGGGCGGCGTCTGTGAGATTCCCGTCTTGAATCTCAAGAGCGAGTTTCAAGAACGGCGTCCGACATGGTGTTATTCACAAAGGCCGATAGCATGCGCGCTGTTCCGCCCGTTGCTGTGACGTGCAAAGGGATTCTGGAAGGGTTCCTTTGACAAAATACTCGATAATATTCAGTGAATGATCCAGGTTTTCGAAGTAGTGAAATTCCATTCTTGATTTTCCGGCCTTCTTTGCCGTCTCTTCCAGTTTCCTCACGCCGCCGATGGGCGCCATTGCGTCTGCATCACCAAGGAGCATCACGACGACTATCAGCAAAGATTTTGATCTCATCTAACCTCTATTCAGAGTCAGCATCGAATCTGGACTAACCAATAGTCATGCAAGAGTAAGTAGCTCCGCCTTTACTCTCCTTGCCTGCCACAGATGTCTCCGTTCGTGCGCCGCATTAAATGCCAACTCCTGGCCAAGACTCAATCTAAACCACCTGCTCACCGCATTACTCACTTTCGTCCTCGACAAATGTATTCCATTGGCCCCCTCAATGGATACTAAGAATTCTTCTTGCAAATTATAGAAGCTTGTTACGATGTCAGCAGCAGGCTGATCTGCTGATGGCCTATATGCCTTCGGAGCTTTGAACCTCATTCTGGCAGGAGGCTCCATCTGACGCACAAACCACTTCTCGATCAGTCCATATCGAAATGGGCCTGGGCTAAATAAATCCTTCAACCGAGCCTCTTTGATTGCGCGATGAATATTTGACAGCGAGCTACGGCCCGAGACAACCAGATGGTCTATGCATTGCGCGATTGACCATCGGTCAGCGCCTGGTTGCCAGTTGAAGATGATCAACTGCTTTCCTGCGAATGCCCGGTGGCAGCAAGAAAAGCAATTCGAAGAACGGAAAGAAGCCGGCGATGCGGTTGTATCTGTGACGGATGAAGGAAGAGTCGTAGTCAATCCACTCTGTCAGTTGCATGGGTTGGTCTCTGCCGTCTAATTCTTAATACCTTGGGTTGCGCCGCTGCGAACAACGGGCTGAGTTACAGACTCACAGGTACTTCATGACGATCTGGCTCGTGGGCACCTGCGCCCTCAACCGGTGCAGCGTCTGATACAGCCCCATCTCTGCTCGTCCCATCAAAATGAACTCAGTTATCACGCCTTTGGTTCGCAAGACATTCTTCGATTCCCGCAGATAGTCGCGCAGGAACGCGGCGTCGCCGAAATCGAAGAGCTGATTCTGCTCCGGCTTGGGCGGATAAACCTTGCGATAGAAATTATCCGCGAAACCGATGAGCGCCCGGCGAGCGCCCGGCAGTAACTTCTCACCGACCTGTTCGTAATAGGTTTCAAGCAACCGGCGAAAGTGCGCCGAGTCGGTCGCGCCGGGATAAAGACAGACGCTTCGCAGGTAGGCAGCAGATTCAGGGCTGAGGTACTTTACGCAGCCGAAGTCCACCAGCGAAATACTGGCGTCATCGTTGAAGAGATAATTGCCCCAGTGAGGATCAGCGTGAAGAGCTTCGATCTCATACACCTGAAAATGGAAAAGCTCGAAAAGATGCGCGCCCAATTGATTCCGAAGTTTTTGCGAAGGACGCTGCGCCAGAAAATCTTCGAGGTGCCGGCCAGTCATAAGCGACATCGTCAACACTTTGTCGGAAGAGTAGCCCCGAAAAACACGCGGAATCTTGACGAAAGAAAGCGGGGCCAGACGCTCGGCAAGGAACTCGATGTTGTCGGCTTCACGCTGGTAGTCGGTTTCCGCGACGATCTGCTTTTCGATCTCGTCAATCGCCGACTTCGTTATATGACCCGACGCTTGCGCCGGCTTAGAGAAGGTGCGAAACAATGAGAAGTCGTTTTCGATCGCCCGCCGGATGCCTGGATACTGAATCTTCACCGCCACTTGTTGGCCGTCGCGAGTGACGGCATGATGCACCTGGCCGAGTGAGGCGGCGGCGAAAGGCTCAGCGGTAAAGTGCTTGAAGATCTCTTCAGGCTCGCGCCCCAGGCTTCCCTTAATCTGCACGCGTACCCGACCGGACGCTTCGCCGTGGCTGCGCCGCCGCGTGGTTTCCGTTTCGTAGGCCCTTTCTTCCTGGTGGTCATGGCAATAATCCGTGAGTACGCTCACTAAATATATGAGTGCACTCATTGACTTGTCAAGTGTACTAAGCGATGGTCGTGTTGGAGGATATGGTTTCGCTCATCACGCTCACACTCACTGCGGAAAGTTCATTTTACGTAACAGCTCTTGATAACGCGGATCGGAACGCAAAGGATCCATCTGAGGCTCAACTTTAAGCCAGCACAAACTCGAGAGCCGGATCTCGTAAGCTTTGTTCAATTCTGCAAACGCTCGGTCTTTCTCGCCGAGGTCCACATATGCTTTCGCCACCACCCAGTTATTGTTACTGTCCTTAAGCGGGGAGTTTTCCGCGGTCACCAATCGCAAAAATCCGCGCCAACCCTCCTTTGCAAACGTTGCTCGAACCAGCGCGGCGTTTTGAGGCTGCCCGATCAGGTCGAAAAATTTCGCCCGTTCTTCGACCGCGTTCGCATAGTCTCCTTTAACACGATAGACCTCAGCCAGAGTGCGATGCGCTCGCGCAAAAGCGGGATCCAATTCGATCGTCTTCTTATGCTGCGCCATCGATTCGTCATATCTTCGGCTCATGTAAAGGAATCTGCCCCAGTCCCAGTTGATGGGAAGCGAAAGCGGTTCAAGCTCTAACGCGCGCCGATATTCGGCAGGTGCTTCGTCGAGCCGGCCGGCATTGAGGAGCATTTCCCCAAACCATTGATGCGCAGTCGCATAGGTGGGGTTGAGTTCGATGGCTCGCCTGAATTCGCGTTCCGACCCGGCAAAATCATAATCGTATGTGAGCGATACGTATCCGAGTGTGGCATGCGGCTCTGCCAAGCTGTTGTCGAGCGATAAGGCTTTACGGGCGAATTCACGCGCTTTTGGTATCCCTTGGCTCGGCGGCATGAAGCCGAATGTTGAAAGCAATGCATACGCATCGGCGAGACCGGCGTAAGCCAGAGCATAGTTCGAATCAAGCCCGATTGCCTGATTGTAATAATCGACCGCTTTCCGAAAATCCTTCTCCTCGCGTTTGTTCCAGTAGAAACGTCCCTGCAGATAGAGTCGATATGCGTCGGCGTTTGTCGTATAAGCCTTCGCTATCTTCTGCTCATCTGCGCTCGACAGTTTCGTTTTGAGCTTGCTCGATACATCGCGGGCAATTTCAGTTTGCAAGCTGACAAGGTCAGTCTGTTTGCGATCGTATCTGTCGCTCCAGATTACGTTCTCAGTCTGTGCGTCGATCAGTTCGAGGCTCAACGTCAATCGATCGCCTCGCTGGACCACCCGCCCGTTCAGAATCGCTTGTACGTTCAACTCCTTACCGATAGTCTTCGCATCAGTCGCTTTACCTTTGTAACGAAAGACCGTCGACCGCGCTTTCACGTTAAGCTTCGGCAGTTGCGACAGGCTCGTGATCAGCGTCTCAGTCATGCCATCGGAAAGATACTCGAGATCCTGGTTGCCGCTTTCGTTCACAAAGGGCATTACCGCGATCGATTCGATAGATCTTGCGTGCTTCCTTGACAGGTAAGAATCAACAAAGATGGCGCTGGTTGCGGCGACGACTGCCGTCACGATTACGACAATCGCAATCGCGGTTTTTCGTCGTTTTGGTTTGGCTAGCGCGCCAGTCGCTACCAATGGCTGCGCGGGCAGCACGGTTGTCGGGGCCGTGCTGAGGCTGATCGCAGCATCGGTCGTGTGAGAAAGGACGCTCGTCTCAATCTCAGTCGCAGCGGATGTAGCGCCAAGTTTCGCAGTTCCAGCCTCGCTGTTGAGCGATGCCGAATCGCTGACGAGCGCCGCGCCGTCAACGCGACAGAAAGCGAGCGCGTCATCGGTCTCAACGCGATTGCATTGGGGGCACCGTTTCATGTTTGGCTGCGCTGGTCGCGGCTTGTTCTTTTGCGATTACCGGATTCTGCTGAAGGTCTCGCCCACGACACCAAACTCAATCAAGACGGTGACAAGTCACCGCACTCCAACTCACTTGCCGGAAAGAATGGTCACTCCTGTGGTCCAGCGGAAGGAACTATTCAGAACCGAGCTGCAGATGAATAAAGCGCCTCATTCTACCCGTATTGGCTTGGACACGCTAGGATACCGAGTGTACGCGCTTTGAGATTCTCAATCTGGAATCTGAAAACCGAGTTTCAAGAATAGCGTCGGAGATGGTGGGACTCATGAATGCCGATGGCTGGTGTGTCGCATTGTTCGTTACTGTTATGGGATAAGGAGATTCTCTTCTTGAGGATCGCCTCCGGAATGGCATACCAACGGACTAGATATCCGTTGTGTACTTTCAAAATCGATCGAGTCGTGGGCCCGACTGCGCCTGTAAACCAGTCAAGTCTCGCGACAAAATGTTGTCATCTCAGCGTCATCGTGTGGCGGCTAATCGCCGCTAACGCCCATATCCCCATCCTGCTCTTGCCGGCGGACGTGTAGAAAGGGCCATCCTTTAAGAACAGAGCATTGCGGCCACCGCTCGGTCTTCGGTCTATTTGCCGCCGCGGGCCGTCGCCGTGGGCCACACGAACGTGCACGACGCCGGCACCGCCAGCGCCGTCGGCGTAATCCTCAGCGGCGTCAGGTTGTTCTTCGTTAACAGGCTGTTGAATCCGACCAGGTCCACGCCGAGCATCGTCTTCCACGCGTTCACGGTCGCGGTGAATTCCTTGCAGCCGGATTCCCACGTATCAACCTCCGCTTTGGTTGGCGGCATGTCGATGCCGTTCTGCGAGAGCGGCGCGAGGACCGTGTTGAAGATCCCGCTGATCGAGTAGAACGCCAACACGCTGCCCGGTATGCGTGCGGGGCCACCACCGAATCCGCCTCCAAAGCCGCCGCCGCGCGGTCCGCGGCCACCGGCAGCTCCGAACGTCGCCAGCTTCGCATCGAGCGCGGTCGCGGCCGTCGCGACATCCGGCGGCAGCGAGCCGCGCGCGATCGCGGCCAACTGTGCACGCACCGCGGCCACCTCCTCGTTGGCGGCGTAGCTGTCCTTCATGCCCTGCCAGGCGGCCATCGCCAGTTTGTTCTGTGCCCGCAGCGCCGACATCACCGTCGCGCCCTCGCCGACTCGCGGATCGTTGTGCACGACGAGGGTCTGCGTGTACGTGGCGCCGTCCACCAGCAGCTTGACGGTGTACGTGCCTGGCAACGCGAGCGGCCCGTGCGGCGCCGGCGTGACCTGGCCCGGCGCGGAGTTCATCTGGTTATTGATGTCCGGATTGTAGCCGGAGGCATCGTCATAACGCAGATCCCAATTGATGCGATTCGTTCCGACGTTCGTCGAGAGCGCTCGCTCAGACGAGGACATCAGCCAATAATCTGGATACGGCGGCCGCACGTACATCGGCGGCGGCGTGCTCGTGATCGTCCGCACCAACTTATTCGCCGAGTCGAAGATCTGCAGCTTGATCTCGCCGGTCGGCTTCTTGCTCAGGTGGTAGTAGAGGAGCGCTCCGAACGGCGGGTTCGGCGCGTGCGGCATCTCGGGGTTCATCGGTTGATCCCAATTCGCGTTCATCCGCGAGCGGATCGCGTCGCCCGGTTTGAACAAATATGCCGGCGCCGCCGCGATCTGTTGCGCCCTCGCGGCGATATCGCGCAGCGGACTCATGTCGTCGAGCACCCAGAATCCGCGGCCGTACGTGCCGATGACCAGATCGTTCATGTGATCGTCGGTATGAAACACCATGTCGCGGATCGAGGTGCTCGGTAGATTTAGCCGCAGTGACTGCCAGTGATCGCCGTCGTCGAATGAAACGTAGACGGTCGTCTCGGTGCCGGCGAAGAGCAAGCCCTTCTGTTTTGGATCCTCGCGGATCACGCGCACCTGGCTGCCGGTCCGCTCGTCCGTCGGCAGTCCGTTGGCGATTCGCGTCCAGGTCTTGCCGCCATCGTGGGTGCGATAGATCTGATGCTGTTCGGGCGCCTGGGTGCCACCTCCACCACCACCGCCACGACCGCCGCCGTTTCCGAGCACATAGGCGGTATCGACGTCGCTGTGCCCCGCTTCGACGGTGACGAATTGCCCGATCGCTCCCGCCGGTAGAACGGGGAAATTCGTAACGTTCAGCCACGTCACGCCGCCGTCCACCGTCCTGTAGATCTGTCCCGTGCTGCTGCCAGTCCACACGACGCCCTTCTTCACGGTTGAGATCGAGAAGTCGGCAATGAATCTTGCTGAGTCAGGCAAAAATGCAATCGGGTTGGTCGGCGTCGTCGGTGTCGCGGGTGACGGGGTTGCCGCGGGCGTCGTGCCCGATGGAGACGCAGGCGCGACCCCGCAGGGCGTCATCGGCTCGCCTTTCAGCTTCGTCAGATCGGGGCTAAACGCCTTCCACGTGTGCGCGCCGTCGCGCGTCACCAGAATGCAGTTGTAGCCGACGTACATCGCCTTCGGTTCGAACGTGGTGTCGAAGCGTTTCCAGAAGTCGCGGCCCGAAACGTACAGACCCGAGTCCGTTCCGAAATTTGGCGCGACGTTGCCCCATTGTCCGGTCGCGAGATCGATCTTGATCAACCCGTTGCCCTGGCCGGCGCCATACCCCACACCGTAGAGGGTCGTGGGCTTGAGCGGATCTGGCACGATGGTACCAAACTCAGACGATGGCAGCGGCAGCCAGTCGACGATGGTGATCTGACCCTGATCGCTGCGGCTGCGCGTCATGATCGCACCTGTGTCCTGCTGCGATCCCATGACCCAGTACGGATACCGGTTATCGGTGGCGATGTGGTAGATCTGCGCGACCGGGATCTGATAATAGCCGCTCCAGGTCTGACCGGCGTCGAGCGTAACCGCCGGACCCTGATCAAAGCCGAATATCATGCGCTGGCCGTTCGTGGGGTCGATCCAGGCGTTATGCGGATCCTCGCCGCCGGGTGCACCCTTGAAGGCGCTGAACGTCTTGCCCCCGTCAGTCGATCGATAAATGGTGGTGGCAATCGTGTAGATAATGTCGGGGTTTTGAGAGTCGACCCACACGCCGGAGCTGAAATTACCCTGGCCGTTGGCGATGCGCGTCTCATCGCCCGCCATGTGCTGCCACGTCGCGCCCTGGTCGTCTGACCGTGACAGACCCGAGGCGCCTTGAAGCGGGGTGCCGATCACATAAACGCGCTGGCCGCCGGTGTGCATCGCGATCGCGACACTGATGCGGCCGTTGTACTGCGGGAGCGTCGTGACCTTTTTCCATGTCTGGCCAGAGTCGGTTGATTTATAGAGCCCGGTGCCGTTCGGTCCTTGTGGTGCTGCTCCGCCGCCCCCGCCTCCTCCGCCGCCAAAGCCACCGCCGGCGCCCTGCGACGTCGCGAAGATCACGTTCGGCATATCGAACGCGTACTCGACGTCGCGCGTACCGTTTGCGTTTTCCGGCCGCAAGGTGTTCTGCCATGTCTGCCCGCCGTCGGTCGTCCGGTAGATGCCCTGGCCAGTGTGCCTTGCGTCGCCCTGCGTTGACGCGACGACGATATCGGGATCTTTCGGATCGATGACCATCTTGTTGATTTTCGTCGTCTCCTCAAGGCCGATGTGCGTCCACGTCCTGCCGGCGTCCGTCGATTTGTACATGCCGTCGCCGGACGAACCCTGGACCGAGTCACCCGTCCCGGCATAGATAATGTTCGGATCGGACGGTGCCACCTGGATCGCGCCGATGCTGTCGACGTTTGTGAACTGATCGAAGATCGAGAACCACGACACGCCCGCATTTGTCGTTTTCCATATGCCCCCGGCAGGCGCCCCTAGATAGAACACACCCGGCTGACCGATGACGCCGGTAACGGCCGAAATGCGGCCGCCATGAAATGGACCAATATTCCGCCAGCGCAGCCCTGAAAAGAGGTCTTCGGCCGGAGTCATATTGATGCTGGCGATGTTGTTTGCTGCATACGCTGAACACCAGGGATTAACCGCTGCGGTAAACAACATGTTTGCGAACACGGCACACGTCAGCAAAACGCAGAAATGTTTTTTCATGTAAGAATGACCTCGGTTGAGACCCACAGCGTTACAGATCGACGGCGGCGAGCAAACAGAACCGGCAGTGAGATCAAGGACAGACAACCTTCCTAATATAAAATCTAAATCAAGGCTTTCCAGGCAGTGCCTTGCCGGCTGCGTTGTGAAATGGTTCAACAACGGCGGCAATATCTTTGTCACCATCTCCACTAACAGTGGCATCTTAAAAAGACTTTAGTGTGACACGCGCAGTCGCCAGGTCGAGAGCCATTTTTTCGCTCTCATGGATAGCATAAGCAAGGTCTCCTTAGCCATCAATTCCAGCGGCAAGTGACAAATACGACAAGGTAGTTCGATTTCGCGCGGCCTGATTCATCGGAGCAGTTCGGCTTGCTTCATTGAGTTCACCGGTCCTTTGAGAACGAATCAAAATACTAAGACACTCGAGCTTGGCCAACGTTCTTCGCAAACCTAAAGTCAGAATCCCCCAAGCGGCAGTTTGCGGATAGTTTCAGATCGTTTCACAAGTTAATACAAAAAAGAGATTTAGCCGTAGCTCCGAAGTATCTTAAGAACCATAGTGCCTCGACCTGTCCCTGAAACCGTGATACAGACCTAGCCATTGTTCAAAGCGTAGTTCCGTGGGTGTGGCATTCAAGGGAATATCGAGGTCACGAGCCAGTCGTTTCCATTGCTTGTAGGTAAAGACGTTCTTAAATGCCAATTTGAGATTCGGTTTCCATCTCCCAAAACCGTACTGCACAAAGTCGCGGTAGGGAGCGACATCATCTGCTTCTATTAGCGGTCGGGTGCGTCGCCTGATCGATAGAAGCACCGAGTCGACGTTCGGCACGGGCCAGAAGTCGGTCCGCCTCAATCGGGACAGGATCTGGAATTCAAAAAAAGGCTTTGCCAGGATCGAGAATAAAGTCTCTCTCGGAGACCCTGAAAATCTCTTCGCAGCCTCTTTCTGCAATATTAGATACACATCGCCCAGGTTAGACCGTTCATCGATGATCTTGCGTAGAATTCGCGCTGTAATGTTGTACGGAATGTTCGCAAATATCTTGTATTCAGAGGTCCGGGTCTGTCGCCCAACCGTTAGAGAGCACACACCGTTAACCGGTCGAGTGCAGAACGAATAAGCGAGAAAATCCTTTTCAACTATTTCAACGTTATCGAACGAACGAAACCGCTCGCGCAAACGACAAACGAGCTCTGGATCCTTTTCGATCGCGATGACCTGTCGGGCGACGCTTGCGAGCGCCGCAGTAATTATCCCGTTTCCGGGGCCGATCTCGTAAACCACGTCGGACGGCCCGATCGTACACATCCCAACCAATCTGCGGACCAGCTTTCGACTCCTTAAGAAGTTTTGCGCTAGACAGATTTGCCTTTGGTGCCGTGTTTCCATGTTTCACCTCCAGAAATGTGTGGTGAAACGAAAACGCGCTTTTCTGCGGAGGGTCTCTCGAGCTCCACCCTTTACGAAAGACACGTGGCAGGCGCTTCGGCTTTTCGTGTGGTTCTCAGGTTGGCAGGATGCTAACAGAAAAAGCCGCGAACCGAAGCGTTGCTAACGCTGGTTCACGGCACTTAAGCTCAAAAAATAAACTTACCGATCTCTCATTCCGCGAATCAGGAAGGTACGCTTATGGGACCTCTCCACATTTCGTTCGCGGATTCGAATCAACATGTCGCCGAGCGTATTGGATTTTGCGCAGAATTGTCAACTGTAGGCAGGGAAAGAGATCGTGAAGCAGGTCCTCCGCGCGCCTAGGAAGTATGGACCTTCACCGTCCCAGATCGGGATCTTCACAAAGGGTCCGTTCCGTCATTTTAACTGTCGCGGTATTTTCGCATCATTGATGTCTTCGTCGCTCACGTCCTTGCCCGTGCCATAGTTGATTTGCGCGAAGGAGTTCTGGTTGAAGAGCTAAACTCACAGAAAAAGATCTCGGGCATAGTTAAATGCCCGAGACCTTCTCAGTTTTTCGATTTTGCTTAATTATCGGATAAAGCCAGCACGATTTTCACGTGGCTTGGCTTCATTGACTTTCAAAGCTCGTCCGCCCAACTCCTGGCCATTGAATTTCTGGATAGCGGCAGCGCCTTCTTCCTTTGTGGACATCTCGATAAAGCCGAAGCCACGTGAGCGGCCCGTTTCTCGATCCTCAATCAGCGATACGCTTTCAACTGTCCCCGTTTGCGCGAACAACGTTTGTAGTTCATTGCTCGACGTCTCAAAGGAGAGATTACCAACATAGAGTTTCATAGACATTTTTTCTTACCTTTCCCCGTGGGGGGCTCGATCAGAAGGACTTTTCCTTTTGACGAGTTAACAGAAGCCGCATGGTAAACATGGTGGCCTCCCAATTTGCCACGAATTACATGTCCATGCCGCCAGGCAATGCCCGTGGCTTGTCATCGTTCGGTAGCTCAGAAATGAGGGCTTCTGTAGTGAGCAACAGCCCTGCGATTGAGGCCGCGTTTTGTAGCGCGCAACGCGTCACCTTAGCGGGATCAATCACACCCGCTGCTACGAGGTCTTCAAACTTCTCAGTCTCTGCGTTATAGCCAATGTTTGGGTTCTTCTCGCCACGAACCTTCTCTACAATGACGGCGCCTTCTTTGCCCGCGTTCGAAACAATCTGACGGAGGGGTTCCTCCAGTGCCCGCTTGACGATGTTGACGCCAATTTGCTCGTCTGCATCGCCGGAGGCTTCGTTCTCGTCATTGGTCTCGAAGAGTTTGAATTTGTCGAGCGCTTTCGCGGCGCGAATTAAAACCACTCCGCCACCGGGTACGATCCCTTCTTCCACGGCTGCGCGCGTCGCGTGCATTGCATCTTCAACACGCGCCTTCTTCTCTTTGAGTTCGGTCTCCGTGGCTGCGCCAACGCGAATTATGGCAACGCCACCGACCAGTTTTGCTAATCGCTCTTGCAATTTTTCACGATCGTAGTCTGACGATGTATCCTCGATTTGAGCTTTCAGTGTCTTCACGCGACCCTGCAAATCTTTGGTCTCGCCACCGCCGTCGATGATAGTAGTGTTGTCCTTGTCGATCGTCACACGCCTCGCCGTGCCCAGGTCTTCAAGCTTGACGTTCTCAAGTTTGATACCCAGATCTTCGCTTATTACTTTGCCGCCGATAAGTACCGCAATGTCTTCAAGCATCGCCTTACGACGATCACCGAAGCCTGGGGCCTTGACCGCTGCGACGTTAATCGTGCCACGCAGTTTATTGACCACGAGAGTTGCAAGGGCTTCGCCTTCCACATCCTCCGCGATAATCAAAATTGGTTTAGCTAACTTAGCGGCCTGCTCAAGAATGGGCAGCATGTCTCTCATCGATGAAATCTTCTTCTCACTGAGGAGAATGACCGGATTCTCAAGCTCGGCTTTCATGGTTTCAGCATTGGTGACGAAGTAGGGCGAAAGGTAGCCACGATCAAATTGCATCCCTTCGACAATTTCCAAAGCCGTCTCCATTGTTTTCGAGTCTTCGACAGTGATAACGCCATCCTTGCCAACCTTGCCCATCGCTTCGGCAATCAACTCGCCGATACTGTGATCGCCATTCGCTGAAATCGTTCCAACCTGCGCAATCATGTCTCCTGTGACGGGCTTCGACATTTTCTTGATCTCTTTGGTCGCGCGTTCGACCGCTTTATCGATCCCCCGCTTTAGAGCCATCGGGTTTGCTCCCGCGGCCACGGTCTTCACGCCCTCGCGAAAAATTGCCTGCGCAAGTACTGTCGCCGTAGTCGTCCCGTCGCCCGCCACGTCGCTCGTTTTCGACGCTACCTCGCGCACCATCTGCGCCCCCATGTTCTCTAACGGATCTTTGAGTTCAATCTCTTTCGCTACAGTCACACCGTCTTTGGTGATCGTCGGGCTACCGTATTTCTTATCGAGAACTACGTTGCGTCCTTTCGGGCCCAGTGTGATCTTCACTGCATCTGCGAGTTGATTGACGCCACGCAGAATTGCCGCTCGAGATTCTTCTCCATGTACTATTTGCTTTGCCATAATCTTTGTCCATTCTCCAATTCAAAATTGTGTAGCAAACTCTTCAGTTTGCGGGTCCTGGAATATAAACTTCGCAACCTAACAGGTTGCCCTTATATTCAGAACTTATTTGCTCTTTTTGCCGCCGGCAGCCGCACCCGCCCGACTGATAACTCCGAGAATCTCGTCCTCGCGCATGATCAACAGATCTTCCCCGTCGACCTTGATCTCGGAGCCGCCATACTTGCCGAACAACACGCGATCGCCAGCATGCACATCGAGCGGCTGGCGTGAGCCGTCTTCTCTGTATTTGCCAAGGCCTGCAGCAATCACTTCACCTTCCTGGGGTTTCTCTTTCGCGGTGTCAGGAATGATGATGCCGCCGCGCACCTGCTCACCTTCATCAATGCGCTTAACAATCACACGGTCGTGCAGTGGTTGGATATTAGTCGTCATAACTTCCTTCAATCTCCTTCTTTAGTTTGCTACCAGGAGTGGGCTCTGCGAGGCAGGACATTGGTCCACCATTATTGCTTGCGTTAACGAACGCCCAATAGTGGCAAACTAACAACAAGGGAAAACACCCTAAACTTTTTGGTAGTCGAGCTGTGGGTTTCAGACGATCTGGCGGGTCCAGAAGGAGCTGAGAATGGAGTTAGCTGGTCTCGGTTCTGTTCGACCTTACGCTTCCTGACACTATATGTCAAAGGCGGGCACAGATTTCACTGGAGAGTATCTGAGCTTTCTACTCGATGAACCCGGCGCAAGCTTCTTAGCTTTACCTCGATGAGCTTGGACATTTCGAGGGCCTCTCCCTTTGTTTGTGCAATTGCAACCGGACTGTAGCCGGAATCTCGTCCATTTACCGCAGCAAGAAGATTACCCTTCAAGATTTCGCCAAGGGCTCGAATATGAAGGTGCTTTTGCCTTCGATTCCATTCAACTACGAACATTCCGTTCATTTCATTTATGTCAACAGCCATAATGCTACCTTTCCGAACACTCAGAACAAAGTAATAGAACCCTATGCGAAGACACTGTTGTGGTCTGTGCGCTAGGTCGCTTATGGCGGCAAGTAGTTCATTCCAAAAAAGAATGTCTTCGTATGTGTGTTGTCGCACGGACGTTTCCGGTTTGCAGCCGTATATTGGGTTCAACGACTCGATCTTGGACGGCAAACAAACAAAGCACAGAAGAAAGCCTAATGATTAGCAATGATAACAGCGCACCTGATTCCACTCGAATGATCCTGGTAGTGGAGGATGTCCGTGAAACACGAGACGGAATTGAAAAACTGCTACAGTCGGATGGCTATCGAGTAGCTCTGGCCGAAGGCGAACGAGACGCAATAGACAGCGCGTCACGAAATTATCCGGACCTGATTCTCGTCAGCCTTGGCGGACCTACGGAGGAAGTTGTTCGCAAAGCGCGCCGTATCCGGGAATACGCCGCAACAGGAGATCAGATACCGGTGGTAGTGTTTTGCATTGAAGATCTGGCTGAGGGTGAGGAAGTGGCAATCGACCCGAGGATATACGTAACAAGTCCTGATAACTTCAATCAGCTGAGGCGGCTTCTCGCAAGACTCCTTAATGAAAGCTCATCGTCGAAGGACCTTAAGAGTACGACAATCGTCACAGAATTGAATCAATGATGAATAATAAGAACGGAACACCTTTTGGAATTAGATTCATAGCTACCAAACCACGAGTACTTCTGGAGCTTACGAACACGACGCAGAGGATACTCAAGTCTATCGAGATACTTACGGTATTTCTAAAGGACGAAAACACACCGGGCGGAGGTCCTTCACAAGCGCATATTCGATTTGACCGGGTACAGTCTGTACAACCAAGTGGAAAGGCTGTTCTATCTCACCAAACCTGGATTAATGGCAGGCCGGCAAGTGAGGCGCAAGATCAGCTCGGACGTCTTGAAAATGTAGTGGGAGCAGTCAAGCCTTACGTGCTGGATATCTCATGGGAGGATGTAGATGGGAAGACCCAGTTCCAAAGAATCCCAGTGGGTCACTAGTTAGGAACACACTTATGTTGTACCCAAAATTAGAACAAAAGCTACAAGCGTCCAGGAGCGCTGTTAACAGCGCCAATCGCGAGAACATTGTCGATCGCTGCAAGCACTACCTTGGGCTTCTTGGCGAATATCGAAGCATGCTTTATGAGCTGCAGGAAGTGCGTGGCGTACGTCTGCAGCCAGCGCGGACGTCATTGCCGGAAGGAGCACTGGATCGGAAAGTCATTCGCGAAGCAATAGAGACCACAACCCGCGAGCGGAATAGAACTCAAGTGCTCCTGCTTTCATTTACCACGGTCAGTGGGTATGAGGCAGTAGATATATTCAACGAGCGGAAATACGAAGGACATGATGACTGGGAACTTCGTGCTAGTGGAGTTAAGTTTCGTGGCGGAGAGAATTGTGATCTGATGACGATCCAGGAAGCCGTCGACCTTGCCAGTCTCTTGAGACGAGAAGACTACGTCGCACAAAGCTCACTCCAGCTAACCTAAATTGCAATCAGCTCATCGAATATTCGGTTTGCCCGTTCAGCGTCCCTGCGGTTAACTAACAAGCGTACGCCTGCGGTCCGCTGCAGATGAGGCTCCATTCCCCCGGCGTCGTCTTTGAATATGAAAGCGCTCACGCCACCCTCTTGAAGGACTTGCTGAGCGATGCCCGCCTCGCTCTCACTCGAGAAGATCTTGAGGACAAATGTTTGGTCGGGCATTAGCTTGCTCCTTGACACGGACGTGACTTGTATTATTCCAGTGACGATCCACGATTCAACAGACGCGCGAAGCTGTTGGCCCGTTCGTCCGTTTGTGCGAGAAGGCAGTCACTAGGCTTTGGTTTAATCAAACTGACCAGTTCGACCGCAGTTGGGCCCACAAACCGTCTGAAGGTTCTCTTCACTACTTGATAAGCCTTTTCATTTCCTCCCGCTCTCATTTCCGTTCAATTCGGCCGAGACATTGTTTGATTGCTGTGAGGCGGCCTGAAGAAGGTGGGTTCTTCAGGGACTCTGGGGCTCAAGTGCGAATGACGAAGATCGGGGGCTACCAGGATGCGTTGGTCTCCTGGCTCGTTCATTCATCAAACCTCAGCCTCAGGAAAGCTGTTTAGAACCCCACCAAAGCCATGAGATGAAGGGCTATGCGACGGAGCCGTTCGACTGGGGAACGTACTCGGCGATAGTTCCAAGAAGCGCTTCGATTTGTGGTTTATTCACGTAAGCGTTGGCCCCTGACGCAAGGCCTCTCTTCTTGTCACCTTCATAGGCAGCGCTGGAAAAGAAAACAATCGGCGTGTCTGCATCGGCATTGCGCATTCGACGACACAATTCAAACCCATTGATGACGGGCAACCAGGCCTCGAGCAAATACATGTCGAATCGTTGAGCTTGCATTGCCGATAGGGCTTGAACTGCGCTATTGGCTGCTTGAGTTTCAATTCTCGAGTATTCCAGTAGCGTACTTAGCATCGCACAACAGTCTGCGTTGTCATCCACGTATAAGATCCGCATTTTGCGGTTGAAGATCATTGGCCTCCTGGCGAGCGAATAATTCTGTCTCTGCATCAGGATAGACGTGATTGATGCGGTTATCTGTGCGCTTGCACACATATCGTTCTTCAACGCTGTGGCTGTCGCAAGACTGCGACTCACCAGAGTCGAAAACTTCCTCTTTAGTCAGTCCCAGCATTCTGCCAATTCGCAGAGAGGTTGAATGCGCCCCCGAGCTTGTTTATATCAGTCCGTAACGTAGACCAATCATTCTGAACTTGCCTGGTGAGCAGATTGGTGCGCAAGTACGTGTCGATCGGTATCGCTCGAGCGATTACCAATTCGACGTTACTGACAATCTGTTGTCTGTTATCAAACTGAATACGCAGCTGGTTAGTCTCGCGCTTGAGGCTCCGTAAAGCATCATTTATGGTGCGTTCGCGTATCGTCTGATCGTAGCCAGTATCGTCAAATGCTGCCGTCAGGCTTGTACGAAATGCGTCGCCGCCCGTTTCGATTCGTTGAATGAGTTGGTTGATATCACTGTCCGACAGTTGCAACGATCCACTCGAGTTGGTTGGCGAGGGTACCTGTCGACTCCAGTGCCAGGTCACGCCGTAAACATTCGCCAGCGCTTTAAGATCTGTTCTAACTGCCGCCCAATCGTTCTGGACTTGCCTGTCCAGTCGATTGCGAGCCATAAAGCCGTTGATCAACGACGCTTGTCTTAGAACGATCTCCACGTCGGCGACACCCTCAAGATGACGGCCAAACTGGCTCCGGAATTGATGAGTCGCAGTTTCAAAACCAGGTTCGAACGTGTTGATGTCGTTTTCAGGGCGCGTTTGGTCAATGCGCGATTGCACCAGAGACGAATTGAGACTACTGCGGAACTTACTGGAGCTTTGTTCGATTCGTTGAAGTATCACACGCACCTTACGGTCAGCGGTGCGCTCTGACTGTGAGTGCGGCTGTGCGCACACGCCGATGACGGAAAACGCTAATAAGATTAAGACGGAGACGATACGTTTTGAATTCTTCATTTTCTTCTTTCAGCTATCAGGTTTTCTGCACACACGTCACACGATGTTAGACCACTAACGGAAGTTGGTATTCGATGATATGGAGCTGTGGACGTGGAATCACAACTCTTCTTCAGCCCCTCTGAAAAATTACAAGCGGCTCAAGAAGAAGGTTGCTGGCCCGATCCCGGATGTCGAGAGGTAATCTCTAAGGGAAGCTAATGATGAGGTTATAACGCTCGACTGAGGTTATGTCGGTGCGCTATCACACATAGCGAGAACGAGTAGATTGTACGTTACGCTTGAAGATCGTCGGCGGATGGCGCCTTGTCGGATTCACCTTCCCAGTTTTTGGCGAAAAACCTAACGACTTCAGTCCGCAAAATAAGCGCAAAAATCCAGATCGCAAGCCCTCGTCCACAACCTCGCACGGCTCGCCAAGTTCCATTGCAATCTCAGAGTTGCTCATTCCCGAAAAGACCGCGAGTTCAATCATCCGCTGCTGCAGGCGAGGAATTGAATTCAGCGCGGCGTGAATAAGTCGTCGCTGTTCCGTAATGTTTACAAATGAGTCGACGGCTGTCGCCGATTTGATCCTGGTACCGCTCTGTAATGCGCCCGGAATGGTTAGCTGTCGACAGAGCCGCTCAACCGCGCGCCGATGCGCGATCAGGATAAGCCAGGTCAACGGGTGTTCATTCTGCCTACTAAACCGCTCAGCTTCCAGCTTTACTTCTTCAGCTCTGACAAGACTTCTTCCGCGATCTGAGTATGGCTCAAAATACGTAACAGGATCGCGAAGAGCAGTCCATTCGTGGCTGTATGAAAAAGACGGAACGCGGCTTCGTCACCTTTCATTATCAAGCCCATCAGGTTGGTCGCGTGCTCTCTTCTAGAACTTCCAGATTCATGCTGATAAAGGTCCGTTTTACGTAATGCCACTCCACGTTCTCCTCAAGCTATAAGAGCCGTTATGAAACTATAAGAGCCGTTATGAAAATCAAGTCAAGGGGCCTCTCAGAATGCATCGAGCTTAAAAACAAACTCCGCCTGCCGTATGTGCGCAAACGAACATATAGAAAGCAGAATTTAGAATTTGGGTGAGGCCGTTTTGCTGGATGAGTCAATTGAGATATTGATCACTCTCGGCTTTCATGATCGAGTAACACTCACAAGCGTTTACTTGCAACCGCCGGCGATTGAGAATTGTTATCATACCGCGACTGTAACGTATCAATTTCGCGCTCTGCAGCGTACCCGCCGACTGGTTTACTCCTTCACGCCGCACACCCAACATATTGGACATAAACTCCTGGGTAAGTCTGAATTCATCGGTGCCCAGCCGATCGCTAGTCATTAACAACCAGCGGGCAAGCCGGTCATTTACAGAATGAAAGCGATTGCACGCGGCAGATTGAGAAACCTGAGACTGTAAAGAGTGGGTATATCGATGCAAGAGTTGATGAAAGGGTCCTAGCCGATTTGCTTCCTGCCGCACGACTGCTGCTGTCATTCGCATCGCCGAGCCCGCGCCCTGAACTATTGCCCGTGTTAAGGAAACGTTTACTCCAGCAAACACCGAGAGTCCGGCCATTCCTTCGTTGCCAACCATCCCAACCTCGAGCGTCGATCTCTCCGGCATCGCCGAGAGCAAAGAAACAATGGAGTCATTTGGAAAATATACGTGCTTAATAGTATCGCCAGGTTCGTAAAGAACTTCACCGAACGCGAGAGCAATCGGTTTTAGTTCCGGCGACAGCCGCTTGTGCTCCTCTCTTGGGAGTGATGCTAACAGCCTATTGACGGCTGAGCGTCGGACGTTTGGGTGCATTTGACTGGACCCCTAAACCGCGCGTCGACCGGATAGGACATTAACCACCAAGACGATCGCAGCTATGACGAGCAGGAGATGTATCAGTCCCCCACCGATGTGGGTCACGAATCCGAGTAACCAAAGTACCAGCAGTATCACCAATATGGTCCACAACATTGCTTTGCTCCTTACCTGTTAGCCGTTAATTAGGAAAAGACGAATTTCGCTAAGATTCGTACGGAATTTCTAGTATGAGGGACTTCGAGGAGGGCGTCTGTGCGAGAACACACATAGTCAAAAGCGGTGAGGAAATGCGAAAGTTCTATCCCAGCAAGCGATCGAACTCATCTTTGACCACGCGGTAACACTCGCAGACGGTTTCCTCAAGCTTCGCTCGGTCGAGGATTGTGATGTGACCACGGACGTAACTGATGGCGCCCTCATCTTGTAGGCGACCCGCCGCGACTGTAACGCCTTCACGGCGAACTCCCAACATGTCTCCTATCAATTCCTGAGTCATGATCAGTTCATCTGCTTTCACTCGATCGTGGCTTAGCAGAAGCCAACGGCAGAGTTGCTGCTCCACCGAGTGAAGACGATTGCAGACAGCAGTCTGTGATATCTGAGTGATCAATGCTTGAGTATAGCGTAGCAGTACACGTTGGAACTGGCCGCCCTTTGCGAATTCATCCTGCAACACCTTTGCCCGCATCCTTAAAGCGCCCCCGGCGCTCTGCACGACGGCACGGTTCGGCATCGTGCCGCCTCCCATAAAGAGAGCAATCCCTACTACTCCATCATTACCCGTCAATCCCATTTCAGCGCTGGATCCGTTTTCCATTGTATATAGCAAAGAAACGATCGCGGTCGTTGGAAAATAGACGTAGTCCAGGTGGCCGCCGAATTCGTAGACAACTTGGCCGAGACTAAACGACACGGGTTGCAAACCCGGACGAAGACTTTGATATTCGTCGAATGGCAGCCCTGATAGAAGCCGGTTTTCAACTGCCTCACTCGGTCCTGAAGTAACAATCATGACTAATCTCCGCGCTCTGGTTAACGTGCAGATCGAGCGCCTGAGGTCTCCCGCTTCATGACGGGCAGCATTGACTACGAGACACCAACATCTGGTTGTCTGCCAGACAGGTATATCACATATGTGGTCTAGCACACAGACGACTAGTTCGGTGTAAACATATCATTCGTTAACAAAACATGCTGAAGTTGACACACATAGATCTAGGGCGTAACTTGCCTGATACCAACCATTCTTTGTGTAAGAGAAATAGATAATGAAGGATAGGAAAGAGATTGACGCGATAATCCGTGAAGCGGAACGAAACGCCGCGAGTCGTTGGGCATTTATTAGTGAGTGGCAGGTTGAGCCACAAAGCACTGATCGCGCACCAACGAGCGGAACAGTCGCGACTAATAACGGGCCAGCGTCAGTGCGGCGAGCCGTTGCAAGACGAGCGCATCAAAAGGCGTACAAGGAGTGGTCGAAAGAGAGACACCACTAATGATCCGCAGCAGATCGCTGACGCAACAGTCCGCCGGATCTCGACCGCACGAGCGGTAATGACCGCGGGTCAAAGACCAACAACATTGCCTCACTCTCTTTCCAGCCATCATCGCGTGCTCAAAAGAGTGAATCCGGTGCTAGGCCGGACGCTCGCCGTAGACGTGTCGACAAGCGAACCGCGAAAGCAGGAATCGCACGCCTCGATGCGCACATGATCGAATTCCGGCGAATGAAAATATCCGAGCTTCGCCGGTCGTTCTTCACCGCAATGCGCGCAAACGACCCGGCGAAATTGCCATGAAGTGAGACACGTAGCGCAGATCAAATCGCGATTACCGCTCTAGATGAGAAGCCCGAAACATCAAGCGGCAGAACCGCGTCTAATAACTCATTCGAAAGAATGATTCTGATTGCGAAACGGATAATTCACCCGAAAGTATGACGACAAGCCGAGCCGCCCCGGTTATGTTTACGCCCGGAATTTGAAAACTTATCAGGTAGAATCAAACGATGAAAAAGACTGTCCTAACTTTCGGGCTCATTTCCGGCGCCATCATGACGGCAATGATGTTCGGCACCCTTCCTTTCACGGACTCGCCTTGGCTGCAAGCGCATAGCATGGTCATCGGCTATACGACGATGGTCTTGTCGTTCATGCTGGTGTTCTTCGGCATCCGTTCGTATCGCGAGAATGTTGGCGGCGGCACCATCACGTTCGGGCGAGCTTTCGCGGTCGGCATTCTCATCACCCTCATCTCATCTGTTTTGTATGTAATCACATGGGAGATCATGTACTTCGGTATTCCCAGCTTTGGTGAGAGGTTCATGACCATGTGCGTCGCGCACATAAAGAGTTCCGGCGCCAGCCCGGAAGCGATCCAAACGCAGCTCAATCAGTTGAAGTATTTAGACAACCCCTTCATCAATGCGGCCATGACCTTTACTGAGCCGTTCCCGGTTGGATTGATCATCACGCTGATTTCGGCTGCAATCTTGAGGAAGAAAACCAAAGCCCAATCCGGTGGCAGTCCGGCGACGGTCGAGGCGTGATCAGAACTCGTGGCGGTATGTTGGTCTGTTTCAAGAAATGTTCGATAAGAACATTCTCACCTTCAACCCGGGGTGGGCAAGCGATTCCCAGCCGCACTTGGATCTAAAGTTAGCTTTTCCCGTGAAGAAAATGAAAGGGGATAAGGAGACGACTATGGCAAAAATAACAGGCGTCGGCGGCGTATTCTTTAAAGCGAAAACCGACCATAAAGCTCTACGCGAATGGTACAAAAAGCATCTCGGCCTTGAGCTTGCAGAGTGGGGAGGTGCCGCTCTTAGGTGGCCCGAGGATAAAGCAGAGGATAAGGGTGTTACGGCATGGCACGTCGCTGAGTCGGCCACAAAATGGTTTAGTCCAAGTGAATCATCCTTCATGATTAACTATCGAATCGACAATATGGACGAAATGATCGCGCAACTCAACGCCGGAGGAGTTTCGATCCATCAAGGACCGGAACATCACGAGAACGGCGCGTTCCTTTGGATCATTGATCCCGATGGAAACAAGGTCGAACTTTGGGAGCCAAAAATTTGGGACGACAAAAATAAGAAAGGATAATGAGGACTCTTATGCGAGCATTAACCTCCTAAGTATTTCACTGAGAGACATACTTCCGGATGGCTCATTCGGTGTTGAGGAGGTTTGAACTCAAGGTTTAGGTTAAGGGATAGATGTGATCTATTGCGAAGAGGAGGAGAGAAAATGTCCATAACGTAACTGTATGTTCGATAGATGGGTAACCGAAACTTCCTTCCGAAATACCAAATCTGCAATATTCCAAAGCGCACAACGAAATACTATCTCAAGAAAAGGGATATTCGACGTTTCGGCGGCCGATTTGGTGAGGTGTGATGATGGGAACTTCAAGGGCTGAAATGCAAAAGCAGAACTATCGCCGTACCGTGTACGAGATCGCGCAGATGATTGCGCCCGGCTGGGAGCGTCACCGGGCGCGGATTGAAGAGGCCGTCGCTCCAGTGCGGGACTGGATGATTACCCAACTCGGAGTACGGCCGGGTGACACGGTCCTGGAGCTTGCGGCCGGTGCGGGCGACACCGGATTCGAAGCCGCTGCTATAGCTGGCGAGCGTGGCCGCCTGATATCGACCGATTTCTCTCCTGAAATGGTGAAGGTCGCCCGACGCCGTGGTGCCGAGCTCGGGCTTCGGAACGTCGAGTACCGGGTGGTGGACGCCGAGCATACTGGACTTGACGCGGACTCGGTCGACGGTGTGCTCTGCCGATTCGCATACATGTTGATGGAGGATCCAGCCGTGGCGCTGGCCGAGACGCGACGCGTGCTACGCCCCGGCAGGCTCCTGACGCTGTCAGTCTGGGGTGCGCCTGAAAGCAATCCGTGGATCACGACCCTTGCCCGGCTGCTCGTTGAGGCCGGACACTTGCCACCGCCAAAACCCGGCGATCCCGATCCGTTCAGTATGGCGAGCGAGGAGTGTACGAGGGGACTCTTCGAGGACGCGGGCTTCACCACCGTGCGCACGGAGGAAGTCCCGGTCCACTTTGGCTACAGCGACATCGACGACTTCCTGAGTGTCGCCAGTGACACAAGCCCATTCGGGTTGTTGCTTCGGCAGCTGCCCGGAGGTGAACGTGCGACGATCAGGCAACAGCTCGGAGAGGCATTCGCGGGATTCGCAGTGGATGGTGGTTACAGGTTGCCAGGTTTATCGCTCAATGCGGTGGCGAGTTAAGGGTGTTAGAGCGTCGCCCTTGAGCTTTACATTGATCTTTTTCTCGCCTTGAAGTTCACGATTGTCTTGCGCCAAGACGGACACCGCAAAAACTGGAAGAGCGATGCCAATTAGGATCAAAAATGTCGAGGTTTGGAAGATTCTTGTCATATTTTTGCAAAGGACCATGTCGGAACTCGGATTACCATTAGGTTTTTGTTCGTGTGATTTCGTGTTACTTCGTGGGGGTTCGTGGATCGCGCTGCTCCATAACAAAAACGGACCATCCACAAAATTACACGAAATCACACCAACAAAAACCTGACGGCATTACGAGTTTTGACACGGTCTCTAAAGTCGGTGGTGTCTCGCTGAGCCGGCATGGCAATTAACGAAAAAGTTCAATCACCACGAGGATGAAGTCCTGCGTAGTTCCATGGTCCATTCAGTTTGATTCAATGACGCTCGTTCCAGATGGAACTTCGAAGCTGACGGTTTTCTTCTCGGCGTTAAATTCTTTCTTGACCTTTACGCCACTAACAAGCAGGTTCGAGGGTACGAATGATGCACTGACAACAATAGTTGCATCAGCTGCCGCCGTTATGGTGCCGCTCCAATGTTTTCCATCGAATATCAATAACGAAATGGAAACTGGCCGCGATGCGCGTAACAGCTCAATTCCCTTCCGTTCGACGCGATCGCCGTGCTGCAAGACAAGTCGCCGCAAAACACCATCTTTGGAAACTCGAACCACCGCGCGATCACCTTTAATTCGCAGTTCAGCGCTGTTTTCGCGAAGCAACACAGTTTCTTCGTCTCCATTTGGCCATTCGATGCGAGCGCCTCCAGCTACGCCGGGCAGTACGACCACACGAGGTTCACTTTTCAACCCAGCTCCAGTGGCTCTCAGAAAATGAAGGAACTGAGTCTCACGACCTTTCTCGGTCGACTCCTGAACGAGCTGAAAACCTCGCTGTTCCAATTTGCCACTCTCAACTTCACCCGGTCGTCCCTGGGTGGTGACCATCTGTGGTTCGATGCGCTGGATCACAGAAGCCGGTAGTAGTCGTTGTACAAACAAGGCCGCATCTCTTTGGGAAACGGCAAAGCTATTCCGGGTTTGAGTTACGAACTTTTCATCGGCGTTTAGCAGCCAGGAGAAATTGCGTGGCTCGTTTGTCGCAAGCTCATCCCAAATAACGAAATAATCAGGCGCGACGTAGAGAAAGTGGCGGTCGTATCGCGTAACCCCGAGATCAGGAAAGTACGCAGACGCAGCCTCGCCTCGAACATAAAAGAATTGAGGAGTTCCCCAATAATCAACCAGTCGCAATTTGTTCAGACGCTCGTATGGAACGTCTTTGAAGACTTCATGACGGCCATCGTTCTCCTGACCGCGATCGTCCACGAGGATGGTGTTGTGATCTTGAGTGAGTTTGACGCCGGTGTATCCCGTATCACCGGTCAGATAAGTACCGCCGGCATAAATGATGAAACTGTTCGCATCAGGGTGAGCGTGTCCCGTGTTCTGTCGCCAATCGGGAATTAAGTGAGCTAATTGTGCGACGTGGTGACCCTCGGGTGGACCGCAACGAAACGCAAAGACGGTCGCGTCCGACTGCCAACTGCTTCGCCAAAATGCAGTCTCGTTGTCGCGAAAGTAATGGAATGTCGGTATCGAACTCATGCGCACGGGTTGCAGATTAGGGTCGTGAGAATAGAAAGCCCACGACTTTTCCCAGGTAGTGGTTCGCATATCGCGGCGCAACCATTCAGCAATACCTTGCGCTTGCGCATCCTGATATTTTGCTGCGAGCCTGTAGAGAACCTCGTACGCCGAGTTTAGTGTCGGAATCTTCTGCCTGGTTCGGTCAACAGCGCCGCGACCTGTATCTCCGAAGTCGAAGACATTTCGTCCGTCCGGAAGTACAGAATGAGCAACGTAATACTTAAGTGGTTGAAACCGATGACGTATCCGTGGATAAAGATCTTCTCCCGTTGCATGTTCCAAAGCGTCTAGATAACGAATAATCCAGTGGATCGCGAAAACGTTATAGTGGAAGCCTTCGTAGTAGTAGCCATCCGTACCAAACGTATCGAGTGTCCTATCAAAGATCGCGCGCGCGAGTTGCGCCCACTGTTCAGCTTCAGGTTCTTCACCCATCAGCGCAAACGCAGCGACTGCCAAACCCGCCATGGGAATGAAGGTGTGATTCTGACTATACGAATATCGTTTCTTCGGTTTGTACCTAAAATACTCGAACATCAGACGCGCTTGATTCGCCAGCTTTCTACGCACGGCAGCGCGCTGCTCTTCGTTGAGCCGATCGAAAAGGACGTCATAAGCAAAACCTACCGCATATAGAAGATGAGCCGGTGGCAAGTCGACATTTGGTGTGCGAAACGTATAACCCCACGGCTCATACTTAATCACCGTAAGTAACCATGTTTTTGCCGCCTCGAGATATCGAGGATCCTGTTCGATCGCATATGCGAACGTAACCTCAGCGAGAATGTAAGCGACGTCATATTGCGAAAGGTCGCCTGCCACCTGTTCAACGCCGCTGCGATTCAACATGGGATCGGCTAGCGCAGGTGGGGTGATTGTAAGAGCGCGGATCTTCTGCAGCACCTCTTGCCACAGTTCGCGATCCGAGGTCCTTGCTCGCTGACGTAAGACCTTTAGAGATTCAGCAGTGAAGAAAACTCGAGGATGTTTGTCGTTCAACTCATTACGAAGTTTGACGGGACGACGCAGCAGTTGCTCAAAGGGAACGATGGCAGAATCGTTTACGGCCGGCTCACGTGGACAGAACGGGTTCGTCAATGAGGTGAGAATTAAGACGACCGCGACTAATGCAGTTGTTTTCATCGATTGAAATTGCGGAGAGTTTTCAATCCGAGGAGCGTGATCTTAATCGTCTGACCTGATTGGTCTCACAACCCCCCGGACTTCCAACACTCTTAGCTGCCCTCAGAACAGCAGCTTAATTGCGAACTGCAGTTCACGGCCTTCATTAGCCGTTGCGGTCACACGTGCCACGTCTGAACGATCAAGGAAAAAGACCGGCACTTGGAAGTTGGGATGATTGAAGACATTGAATGCTTCAGCTCGGAGCTGCAACTTGACCCCTTCTCCCAATCGAATGTTCTTCAACAAAGAAGCATTGAAGTTCTTGAAGCCCGGTCCAATCAAAATATTTCGGCCGGCATTGCCAAAAAGATTCAATGGGTCGTTAGGATTAATTGAATCGCTCGGATCACCGAACGCTGCGGGGTTGAAAAACAGCCCGGCTGGGACGTTCTGGTATGGATCACCGATGATGTCTGGCCGCTGTTGACCCACATCAGGCGCATTGTACTGAGGAGTAAATGGACGTCCTGACAACATAGTCACGATTCCATTGACCTGATAGTCGCCAAACAACAGTTGCTTAAGACCGCGTGCATCGGTAAACAATGCTCTGCCGCGACCAAACGGCAATGAGTAGTTAAAACTGGCGGTGAACTGATGCTTGCGATGGAAATCAGATAGCGACCTCTCCGCATGAAGGTTGTAGATGTCTTGCGGGAATTTCTGCGTTCCTGTTGTTGAATTGTTTGTCGATGATGCGTCGTCAATCGCGCGCGAAAACGTATACGACACAAGCAATGTTAAGCCGCCACTCAAACGACGTCGCAAACTAGTCTGTAACGAGTTGTAACTAGAGTTTGACGACTGTTCCTGATACTGCAACGTCGCGCTGCCAAATTGAGACGCGAAGGGATTCACACTCGAAAAAGTTCCGTTAGCATTGCGCACGCTAAACGATTGATTGATGTTGTACCGGCGACCTAAATATCTGCCCTGCGAACCTACATAACCAACCTCCCACGTAAGGTCTTTAGCCAGCTCGCGCTCAACGGTTAAGTTGAATTGGTAAAACTCCGGCGTACGATTCGTCGTGTCGATACCAAACGTATCGTTTGCAGCTGCGACTGTTCCCGTCGGAAACGGGTTACTAAACGTTAGGCCGACCGGGTTTCGGGTTGTCGAGGTTGCACTAATAAAGGATCGGTTGTATTGCACTCGATTTAGGAATGGAAAGTTGTTAGCGAGTTGCTGTCGCGTAACGTTAAAGCTCTCAAGACTATGATAGATACCTGCGGCGCCGCGCAGCACCGTGCGATCGTCTCCGAACAACCTGAGAGCAAACCCGATGCGAGGGCCAAAGTTGTTCTTGTCGGTTTTGATCAGTGCGTTGGGAAAACGCGGATCTCCCGAAACGACAACTTCGCGTAGCGTCGGAATAAAGGTGGCGAGGCGGCCGGTGGCTTCGGTCAACGGTTGTTGCAGTTCATAACGCAATCCGAGGTTCAGAGTAAGTCGTTCGTTAACCCTCCAGTTGTCCTGGAAGAAGAACGCGTATTGTGTTCCCGTCAGGTCGGCGGCTTCCGACCCAACTTGAAGCTGGGTTTGATCCGGATAGCCGAGTAAAAAGTCGGCGAAAGATCTGAATCCGCTTGAAGTGCTGCCTGCCGTGCCTCCCGAAGGATTCGTACTCCGGCCACGGAAACGGAAATCCCCTCGTGTATTCCGTACGTCCGCTTCGCGATAATTCGCACGAATGATGTCGCCACCGAACTTAAGACCATGGTTGCCAACGTTCAGTGACGCCACGTCGTAGAACTGGTAGTTGCGTATGTTGTAAATAAAGGGATCGTTCGGACGATCGCCAAACTCCTCGAAACCATCGATGCGTATTGCCGGCCATCCTTGCAGTTCCGTCGGCGGGTTATAGGGAATACCAAAGATAGCGTTGTAGTTCGTGTCACGGTTCTGACCGAGGTTTTGATTCTTTTGACGAAATAACCCGAAGCGCGATTCGTTGACAAAATTCGCCGACCACGTTTGCGTGTCGCTCACCGAAAGCGTGTTTTGGTTACCGATAACGTCGCGACCAAAACCAGGATAGAAGTTACGTGCCGACGGGAATGGGTCAAAATTGTTGGCTGTTTGCCGCGCATACGAGACAAAGAAATTGTTCGTATCAGAAAACCGGTGATCAACTTTAAAGAGATATTGATTGCGGTTCGTGTTGTTTAAGCCATTCGCCAGGTAACGTGATGACGGCGTCCCGGCTGTCGCTGAAGGCTGATTCGCCGCTGGGATGTAGGGCAGCATTGCTGCCGAGACGGGACTGAATAGGCTAGCTGGAATGAGGTTGGGCGTCGCAAACTCAACCCGAGTTATCGTAACCGAACCATTAGCATTGATAGTCGCAATCGGGCGCAGGATTCGGTTTGTATCGTCTGCGTTTCCGAAGATGCCATCATTGCCGGCGCCCCGAACATTGCGAAAATCTCCGCGGAGCCAAGCCTCATTCGGTGCGCTTCTGAGAAACGCAGCTGAGCGATCCTCACGTGTTCCCTCATACGACACGAAAAAGAATGTTCGGTCCTTCCCGGAGTGGAACATCGTGCCGCCCTCGCCAAAGTTGAGCAACGGGAGCGGTCCACCAACCGTGCCACCAAATTGGTTGCGCCGTAGATCTTTCTTGCCACTGAAGAAGTTTGCGGCGTCGAATGCATCGTTGCGGATGAACTCGAAGAGCGAGCCGTTAAATGAGTTTGTGCCTGACTTCGAAACGACATTGATCTGACCACCCGCCGTGCGTCCAAACTCGGCCGAGTAAGACGACGTTGAAACTTTAAACTCTCGAATGGAGTCGACACTGGTATTCACGCCGATGTTTCCGTTACGGTCTGAACGATTGTTTACGCCATCCAGTATGAAGTTTGTGGAATCTGTCCGCGTGCCGGCTACCGATAGGCCTTGTCCTTGATCATCCTCAGCTGGTCGTTGATACACGCCTGGCACGAGTTGGGCCAAGTCAGTCGCGTCACGGCCATTTAGAGGAAGTTCCTGCACCTGACGGTTGGTGATGACCTCACCCTTGTCGCTCGTTTCAGTATTAATTACTGGTGCGGCGGCAATGATATTGACACTTTCGCTTACATTGCCAGCTTCCAGAGTAATGTTAAGAAGCTGCGTTTGATCAGTTTCAAGAACGAGATCCGACTGTACACTGCGCTTGAAGTTTGTCGCCTCAACTCTTACTTCATACTCACCTGGCGGCAGTTGTGCGATCGTAAAACTTCCTTCGTCATTTGATCTGGTCATGTGAGTGCGACCTGTGCCTTTTTCGGTAAGCGTTACATTCGCACCAGGAATGACCGCCCCGTTTGCGTCGGCAACTTTGCCAACGACAGTCGCTTTAAAGCTCTGTGCCGCCGCTGAAACAGCCATAAGCATCACGAGAGCAAAGGCAGCAACCAGCTGAAGCCGCCGCGAGTTTTTAATAGTTACGCCGATCATCGTTACTCTCCTTTTCACTCTGCCTCACACGTTAATGCGACAAGCAGTTGTTGTTCAGACGGTCTCGGTATCTGGACTACCTAGTCCATGAACATCCCGCCATTAATCTCGATGGTTTCACCTACCAAGAAACTGGATGCCTCGGAGGCAAGAAAACAGATAACACTAGCTACTTCTTCCGGCTGACCTATCCGGCCAAGCGGAATCATGCCAACGTAAGCTTTCATCATGTCTGCCGACGAGAATTGTTCGTGGTAGGGAGTAGCAATGACGCCCGGCGACACTGCGTTTACCCGCACGCCGTGTGGCGCCAGCTCTTTAGCTAACCCTTTTGTAAAAGTAATGACTCCACCCTTTGCAGTGGAATAGTGAATCGAGCCGAGCGCCCCTCCGTTTCGACCCGCAATCGACGATACGTTGATAATTACTCCAGACTTCCGGCTAATCATCGTGCCCGCAACTGCTTTCGAACAGAGAAAGGCGCTGTTGAGATTGAGGTTGATGACTTCATCCCAACGCTCTTCAGTTAGCTCCAAAATCTTCAAACGCTCGATGAGTGAGCCCGCGTTATTGACGAGAATGTCAATTGGTCCAAACTCTTCGGCGGTCTGTTTCACAAGTGCCAGAACGTCTGCTGCTTGCGTGACATCCGCGCGAACGACAATGGCTTTGCCGCCTGTGTTCACAATTTCACTACGAGCAGCTTCGGCTCCTGCTTCGTTGTTATGAAAGTTGATGGCCACGCTTGCGCCGCTTGCAGCAAGCGCCGTAGCGGTAGCACGACCAATACCGGAAGACGCACCCGTAACAAGTGCTACTTTGCCGTTTAAATCGAAATGCGTACTCATTGAAGCTCCTTAGATTAAGACGTTACTCACTTATGCGTACTCTTTAATGGCACGCGCTCGATATGACCTGCCAACAGAAACAAAACTAAAGTTCCGAGGGGGGCTAGCAGTCCCGCAACGACAAGCACCGGTACGTACGAGAAATGATCGACTACCCAACCAGTACCGAAAATGAAGAGCATCGAGCCGATGCCTGCGCCTGTACCGCCAAGACCAGCGACTGAACCGACCGCGCGATCCGGAAAGAAATCACTCGGGAGCGTTTGCACGTTGTTTATCCAAACCTGAAATCCGAAAAGGACCACACCAATCAGAGCCAATGCCACCATCGCATCATTTGCAAACGCCGCAAAAATTCCCGCTGGCATGAGCAACGCGGCAAGTCCTATCACCAGCTTTCGCGCTCGATCGACACTCCAGCCACGTCCAATCAAATAACCGGACAACCATCCACCAGATAAACTTCCGGCGTCCGCCGCGGCGTAAGGAACCCACGCAAAGAGGCCGATTTTTGTTAACGAAAAGCCACGGTCGTCGGCGAGGTATTTTGGCAACCAACTGATGTAGAGCCACCAAACTGGATCAGCAAAGAATCTCGCGAGGACGATGGCCCAAACCTGCCGGTACCGCAAAAGCTCACGCCATCCCAGAGACGAAAGCGTAACCGAGGAATCTACCTCGGCTGTTCCCTCTCCTTCAGAAATCAGTTTGCGCTCAGACGGACTTAACCACTTGTGACGATCGGGCGTTTGGTAAAACAGTAACCAAAGAACAAGCCAGAGGAAGCCAAGCGATCCGGTTACTATGAACGTCGCTTGCCAGCCGTAGGCAAGACTCAGCCAAACAATAAGAGGAGGCGCCACGACCGATCCCAGAGCGGCGCCACTATTGAAGATGGCCATCGCAAATGCGCGTTGTCGAATGGGAAACCACTGAGCGACTGTCTTCGCAGCACCCGGCCAGTTTCCGGCTTCGCCTAGACCAAGGAAAAACCGAAAGATGCTGAGACTGGTTAATCCACGAGCGAAAGCATGGGCCATCGCAGCGAAGGACCAAACGATGATCGAAAACACGAAGCCGAGTTTGGTTCCGATTCGATCGTACAGTTTTCCTGACAACCCTTGGCTTATCGTGTAGGCAAGTAAGAACCAGGCGACGATGCCACCGAATTCTGTGTTGGTTAGTCCTAAGTCGCGGGTTATGACTGGCGCCAAGATCGAGATCGTCAGACGATCGATGTAATTGATCAGCGTGGCGAGGAAAATCAGGCCAATAATCCACCAGCGCAAACCCGGTATGACAAACCCAGTTGTAGCCATAGATCGAGTCTCTGCGTGATCAGCAACAAGTGCGGTGAAATCTGCCTTCGCCATGCTAAAGCCTTAATTCCCTGGAGTCGGCGACAGGTCGCCGCTTTCTTCCACCATTAGTCGATCGGCGAGCAAAAGCTGTAACAGGTCACGGCTTTGAAAAGTGTTATCGCTAACATAAGTAAAGACAGGATGAGCTCGGAAACCGAGCCTCAATCTCATCACGCTATTCGCTCTTTATTTTGACTCGCCAGAAACTCTGCGCCTGCGGCTGTCGACTCACGAACAACAAGCTCGCATTCAAAAGTCTGTTCTCTTCGCGGCTGGTCGGGATCTTCCTGTATCCGCCGCAGCAAAAACTCCGCTGCGGTTCTTCCTTGCTCACGTGTTGGCTGTCTGACCGTGGTGAGTGTTGGCGACGTATGCGACGCGAGCGGAATGTCGTCATAGCCCACAACCGCGATGTCTTCAGGAATACGAAGCCCGGCTCGTTTTATAGCGTTCAAGGCGCCCATTGCTGTGTAGTCGTTTCGCGCAAAGACAGCGGTCGGTCGCTGCTTTAAATCGAGCAACTTGATCATTCCCTCATAACCCATCTCTTCAGTTGAGTAACCGGGCATCTGGTCCGAACCATTACGACCACCAACGATCAACTGTTCATCAACCGAGAGTCCGTGTTCACTCATCGCTTCGAGGTAACCCTGGAATCGCTTAAGCCGCAGGCCCTGTGTTAACGAAATCCCAATAAAACCGATGCGTTTATGGCCCAGCTCGATTAAATGACTGGTCGCTTCATAACCACCAGTTAGATTATCGGCAATCACCAAATCTGCGTGCGGATGCCGAAAGTCTCTCCCGATTAAAGAAACCGGAATGCCCGCGTCGATCAGTTCCGCGAGACGCTCGTTTCCGCTTTTCGACGCGCGTGTAGCAACGATGATCCCGTCGGCTCGATGATCCGCGAGCGAATCAAACGCTTGCACATCTTCCTTTGCCAAGTGCTCGCTGACACAAATGAACATGCTGTAACCATGTTGCTCGAGCACTTCCCGAACACCACGACTCAATTCAGCAGCAAATGGATTCGCAATATCGCCGATTACCATACCGACGGTTTCAGTACGCTGGCGTTTAAGTCCGCGAGCAAGTCCATTGCGCCGATAGTTCATCTCACGCGCCACGCGGAGCACGCGTTCGCGGGTCTCGACGTGAACATAACCATTGCTGTTCATCACGCGGGAGACGGTCATCGAAGTAACATCGGCGCGAGCGGCGATGTCGGCTAAAGTAACTGGCTTTTTCGACTGTTTCTTCACAGGTCGGTTCGATAAGACATGGTGGCTCGATAAGTTAACGTTAACACCGGCGCTTTATAGCACCATCTCAACAGAGAAGCAAATCGTTTTTTGTGGAATCACCCAGTTACACGAGTTCACGACTTTTCCGATTCAGTTGTTGCCCAGGAAAATATTCGAGATGCTGGCAGCCTCCATGGCTATGATCTTGATATTCCGAAGCTCCATCGGCGCATCGCCGGTGAACGGCCCTTTGGAACACCTCAGCACGGCCTCTCCGGGTTCTGCAAAGCGATGCACAACTTCGAGCGTCAGCACAACCTGGTCGTTAATGGTCTCTATCGACGGCCGATCATCTTCTACTTCGAGCAAAGCGTTCGAGTTATCGAAATCCTCTTCGGCAGCCAGCTTACAAAGCGCGAACTCCTTTCTAGTGACGGACGGGGTTTCGAATTCCTTCGCGTTGACAGCTACCTTCGCGAAGATTGCATAATTGCCGGCTGGTACGTTGAGTTTGGCAACCTGTGGTATCTCCTCGCCGAACACGAATTGTGGCATCTCACGCGGACCATCATCGAAACCTGCTATGATCTTCCCGCAGCCGGCGCAGCCCTGAAAGATTGCTGATGGATCGAGCGCGAGATTCACAATTCCATCGTCTCGAGTACCGATCAAGCCCTGACCAGCCCGGATCTCCGTTACTTGTCCGCCGACGACCCACTCCACCAGTTTCTCTGAAGAATCACAAGCAGTCGTGTTGTCAGTCATTCGCAATTGGCCGTTCGCTTTGACACATAGTTGGACACGAACCCCAGAGAGAGATTCACGCTGCGTGAATGCGGATATAGTCATGCCAAGCATCAGGATCATGAGAGTGAAGACAATCAGCTTCGTTAATGTTCTGCGCTTGCTGATTGCAGCGCTGTTCTCAGATGTAGTCCTTCCAGTGATCATAATCCCCTCCTTTGGCTAACATCACTCTGAAATAAACGCTTCCCACCCACCGCAGTAGAGACTGTGTCAAAGCTCAAACGAGCTTGGACAGAGTTAGTGCCACTGCGTTCTGGCCCCTCCCATCGAACCGAAGTCCCTTGACCGGAAACACTGAAGCTCTTCTGTCGGAGCGCGGCCGTCCCCGGCCGCCCATCGAATAAAGCCTTGCAATATCCAGTCAAGGATCTTCTGTTGGACGGGGGCGGCCGGGGACGGCCGCGCTTCGACAGAAGAGCTTCAGTGTTTCCGGTCAAGAGACTTCTGTTCGACGGGGGCCGGGGCACAGTGATATTGACTGTATCCATGACACTGCGTTGAGCAGTGCTTGCAATGTTTCTTTGGAGCGGCGGGAGTGCATATGCTCAACCCGCCGCTATCCACCACGGCTAGGGCGAACGCCGTAGATGCGACTTCAATGAAGGCAGACACATCAGGTTTGTCCGCCTCAAGACAGTCAGTCTTTGTTCCCCACCAAACTGGTTAGAGACAATTACCTCGCGCCGGTCGAAGTTTGGATTGGCGCTATCGTCTCGGGTTTCATAACAGACCAGGTGATCATCCGGATTCAAGACCTGCGTGCAATCGGGCGGGGTGTTGGGATTGTGATCGTCATCGAAACATTTTGCGACTGGATTACAGAGTGTGACGGGACGCTGCACGAGGACTGGTTCTCTCTCGAATTGATCGACCAGCGTAACGGTGAAAGGTATGAAGCCGTCTTCTGCCCGGACGTCATAGCACTTGTAATGATCTACACCGCTACAGAGTTTTGTGACGAAAGCATCTGAAGGCGTCACACCTGTTCCGCCCGCGAAAAGTGGTTGAAACGCATTCACAATCGGATAGTTGCTTGACTCGGTGAAGCCTGTCACGTATGTACAGCCGGCACCGTCTATGGCAAGGTCCAGACCTGTATCCTGGCCCAGACCACTAAGACAAAGCGCGAACTTCTTCTCACCGTCTGGACCCAACTTAGTCACGAAGGCGCCGGGATCTGTGCAGCCAGGCTGTCCTTCTGTTGATGGGAACGTTCCGCCGGTTGCGCCCGAAACGTAAGCGTTGCCATCGACATCGGCGGCGATGCCAGTGCCGATTTCGGCTCCTGGACCACCGAGGTAAGTCGAGTAGACGATCTGATCGAAGCCGGACTTCAAAGGCAGCGAGAGATTCAACTTGGTGATGAACGCATCGGCGTTTCCACCCGGCAACGGCTGAGCGGCATTCTTAGTTGGAAAGTCCGCCGGATTGGTGGAGGCGGTGAGGCCGGTAACATAGACCAGATCTCCAGTCGAGTTAACAGCGATGCTGCCGTTGTAAGTAACGCGCTCTTCGCCGCTTCCGCCTAAATAGGTGGAGTACAAAAGTGATGCTGGGCCAGTGAGTTTTGTGTCAACTTTAGTGATGAAGAAATCAGCTATGCGACCGAGGCCACTGTCATTGCACTGACCATCAGTACCGCAGGTGGCATCAAAGGCTCCAACGGTTGTGGGAAAGTTAATTGATGAAGTCTCGCCCGAGACGAAGGCATTCTGATTCTTATCAACAGCAATGTTCCAACCTGAGTTGCACGAATCGCCCCCAAAGTAGCTCGAGTAAATTAGCCCACTCCCGGAAGTGTTAAGTTTCACGACATAACCGTCGCAACCGGCGGCATGCCCTGAAAATCCATTGACCGGAAGACCGCCAGAGTAGTCGAAACCTGTTACGTAAGCCTGCCCGGAAAAATCAACGGCGATTCCCTGACCACCGTCTGCGGCATTCACGCCGTTTTGACCGAGGAAGGTCGAATAGAGAAGCCCATTTCCGGCGGGGTTCAACTTAGTTACAAACGTATCTGACAGTCCCTTGAGCGTTTGCTGGTAGGCGCCGACTGTGGATGGAAAGTCAGCAGATCTCGTGGATCCCGTAACGTAAGCACTACCTTGAGAATCCAAGGCGATGCCCCCGTAAGTCGTGCCCGGCAACTCCAGAGCGTCATAGAAGTTCTCGTTGTTGCTACCTCCAAGGTACGTCGAATAGATCAGCTGATTCCCTGTCGCATTGAACTTTGTAACAAACACATCGCTCCCACCGCCTGGACCAAACTTCGCGCCGTTTGGCTTGGTGGGAAAATTTGGTGATGTGGTGAGACCGGTCACGTAAGCGTTTCCATGTGCGCTCACCGCAATTTCTATCCCGGCGTCCTCACCTGTGCCTCCGAGGAATGTCGAGAAAGCCAGAACTGGATCAATTACTAAGGTTCTGGTCCTGTCGTATGCTGCGATATCAAAGCCAACCTGTTTTGCGTCGCTGAGTGTGTACTGGGCTGTCACGGGTTCTCGCTGTCCATCCTTTTCCTGATAGACGATTGGTCTATGCATGCGCATCTGTTTTCCATTGGGTCCAATCAGGAGGTCGCCATCGCTATTCAGTTCGAGTTCGTCAACCTCCGCAAAGTTCAGTTTTACCTGACGAGGATCAGCGCCGGCACTCACAACCAGGTCGTACTCCAGCTGCCGACCGTGTGAGCCGTAGTAGACCAGATCGATGCCCGGATAGACTGCCTCGTATTTGACTTTGGCGTATGTAGGTATGTTTGTCCGCCACTTCCCAGGATCCTTGCCGATGAAGTAGTTGCTCTTGCCCGGCAACTCCGATAAACCGACAACATTGGGGGTTGTTGTCGCACCTTCAAATTTCATTCGAAGAATTGAAGACGTATTCGACTCGTCTCCACCCGGCTTGTTCTGAAGACTCAACACGGCTTCGCTCGAAGTCAAAAACAAAGCATAGCCATTGCCACGTGCCACAAACTTGACGTCTTTGTCTGTCTGCCCCTTGTTCAGTTCGAAGCTCAGGGGCAAGTTGCCGTAATCCGACTTGAGGGTTGCCGCAGAATTTAGGTCTGGCGATGTTGTTCTCGTAACCGCCGGCTGAGTTCTCAAGAAATACCAACATCCTGCCGCGGCAATCGTGGCGAACAGGAAGGCGCAGGCAGTTATTATTTTTGGACGATTGAGTTTTACGGACATAACAATTCTCCTTGTATTGCTTGAAGACTTTTGACTTGGTTGACGAGTGCCGTTGTTTAGTTCTGCACGCTTACTGTTCCTGGCCTGGTGGGTCGGGTTGTGGATTGAAGAGCTTGACGAGGGCAGGTACCACATAGAGCGTACGGTTGCTTTCTCGCACCTCAAGCGAGGGTACGAGGTGTGGCTCTGGTGTTATGTCTGGATTACCAACTACGTCGGGATTACCGATTGTTTGAATAAAGGCTTGGACCTTTGCATCTTCGACCGCTGTGAAGTTTAGTGAGGCTGCCTGGCCCGGCATCAAAGCAACTTCACTTAACTCACGACGCAGGAAGCGATAACGAACAAGACACGTGGGTGGTACCGGCACAATCCCACCACAGCTCGGGGTGTAATCCGGGTCCTCGATGTAGACGTCAAAGGCCAATCGAACTTTGCGCGCGATGGGAGTCTCAGGGTCAGGTGGCGGGCTGTCGGGGTCAGGAGGTGGTTGGATGTTTACGACGTTAAGACGCGCGCTTTGACCCGCTGAAAGTTCCGTGAATGCAAAAGGAGATGGAAAGTCTTCCGAGTCCTGGATGGCTTTCACTTGCTGCACATACCAGGTAGCAATGATGAAAGAGAGTCCTGCGAAAAGAGTTAAGACAACTAAAGCCTTTGTTACTGTGTTTCTAGTTTTCATGACCTTACCCCTTAAGTTTTGTGAGATTCCGAGATTCAATCGAATCCGTGCGGTTATCGTCGCGGGGGAAGGCTCGTCGTTGAAATTGGTAATCGTGCGATCAAAGTCGCGCAATATGTCTTGCTGTGTTGTTAAAGATGGGAACGGTGCGCTCGTATTACCGTGATGAGAAATTTTTTTGATGTGTTATGTATGGAAGCTGTCCGTAGAATTCAATGTGAGACTTAATGATTATTACCACGCCAAGATTTTTTTGATAGGAGGTCTGAGTAGAGTTACAATTCACCACCCGACCACACGTTCACTTTCGGAAGACCGGCAATCCCCCACACCAATAAACGTCACAGGCAAGTCGTCATCGCTATTCTTCGGGAGGTGACATATGCAGCGCGCCCCATTTCAGCTGTCATTGACCCTGGTCATCGCTTTTTGTTTCCAACCATTTAACCACGCCCAAAATAATTCACCCGAAACTGAAACGGCCCTTCGTTCCGTCGTCGATGAACTCTTCGTTGCGTACGCCAGAGAAGATGTAGACGGTTACATGAAACTGTGGAGCGCCAAGTCGCCCGACCTGGCGTCGCGACGCAAGGCTGTGCAAGACCTCTTCGCAGCCAACGAGAAGATCGAAGTGAAAAGTCTCATGATAAGTAAGGTGAAGGAAGAGAATGAGAAAGCGAGCGTCCGAGTTGCCATCGAGATGACTGCACTTGACGCGAAAACCACCAGGCCTGCAACGGGCTTTGGGAAAACGAATCGTGTTTTGGACTTCGTCAAAGAGGACGGTCGCTGGCTGGTGTGGCGTGAGGCGGCGGCGGAGGAAGATCTCGCAGCAGCGTTGGTTGCGGCTAAAAACGATCACGAGAGAGAAGTATTGATGGAGGCAAATAGAGATTTAATAACGCCTCATTTATCGCGAGCGCTAAGAGACCAAGGCACGAAGCTGAGACTGCAAGGCAAGTACGCAGAAGCGTTGGCTGTTTACGCCACTGCCCAAAAGCTAAGTGAACAGATTGGTGACAAAGGAGGCATCGTTCAATCTCTTATCCGCACTGGAGAAATACATTACAGGCAAGGCAACTATGACCTGTCAATGGCGTCTCTCCAGAAGTGCTTCGCGTTAGCTGACTCACTCGGTGATCAAGTAGCCGTTGCTGAGATCTTTAATCACTTCGCAATCGTTCACTATCTGCGAGGCAACTTCGACTTGGCTTTGGAGTATTACCAGAAGGCGCTCGCGCTCGGTGAGTCACTTAAGTCTAAGGGGGCAATCGCAACTGCGTTAACTGGCCTCGGTAATATCCATTACAGACGTGGAAACTACGAGCTGACATTAGACTATTACCGAAAAGCTTTGGCGTTGCGCGAGGCAATTGGAAACAAAAGTGGACTTTCTTATGCACTGAATAATGTTGCCGTCGTAAACCACGTCCTTGGCAACTATGGACTGGCGCTGGATTACTACCGTAGAAGCCTGGCATTGAGTGAGATGGTGAATGAGATACCGGAAATTCCTCGCGTTCTGGCCAACATCGCCACGCTCCATCATCTGCAACGCAATCAGGATTTGGCGTTGGAGTATTATCAAAGAAGCTTGAAGATGACGGAGAAACTCAATGACAAGTTGTCTTTGACTTATATCTTGCGTCAGATCGGTCACATTTATCGTGCGCAGGGTGGCTTAACTCAGGCCATGGAGTATTATCAGAAGAGTTTAAAACTAGCCGAAGACTTGAAAGACAAGCATAAGATCGCTGTCTCGCTAACCAGTATTGGAAATGCTTACCACGACCAGGGCAACTACAACCAGGCACTGGAGTATTACCAAAAGAGTTTAGAACTAGGTAAGGAATTAGGGCTGAAAGCAGAAATTGCCGACACACTGAGCGACATTGGTAGCCTCCACTATTCACAGGGCCAATACAGTAAGGCGATCGAGTTACTTGAGGCTGCCGCAGACCTTTGCCGTCAAACGAACAGAGGCCAAACACTTTGGTATATACGAACCGAGGCAGGTGCAGCTTACCTTGCGCTCAACCAGCCCGGTCTGGCTCGCCAAGCCTTTGAAGAGGCGATCGACACTGTCGAGAGCTTGCGATCACACGTCGCGGGTGGAGAGCAAGAGCAGCTGCGGTATTTTGAAAACAAAGTAGCTCCCTACCATCGAATGGTTGAAACGCTAGTTGCCGAAGACCAAAATGCCGAAGCCCTTAACTACGCAGAACGAGCCAAGGCTCGAGTTCTTCTGGATGTATTGCGAAGCGGACGGCGAGATGTTGCCAAGGCGATGACTGCCAGGGAGATTGAACAGGAACTTGCATCGAGAGCCGAACTTGTCTCACTAAACTCTCAGCTTTCGCGCGAAACCGGACGAGCTCAACCGGACCCGGTCCAATTAGACGCTCTCAAGGCGCGTTTGCAAAAGGCACGACTCGAGTACGAGGCATTCCAGACAAATTTATACGCGGCACATCCTGAATTGAGAGTGCAGCGCGCCGAGGCGAAGACCCTGACATTGCAAGATGCGGGAGGGTTGCTGACCGAAGATCAAGACGCGTTGCTGGAATACGTCGTGACCGACAAAAAGACTTACCTGTTCGTCCTGACAGCAGCTAGCGCCGCAACGCAAGACGCGCCACACCTGAAGTCGTACACGCTGCCGATCTCTCGAAACGATCTGGCTGAACATGTGAAGGCTTTCCGCCAGCAACTAGCGAGGCGCGATTTGACCTTCAGAGCTACTGCAAGCAAATTGTACGACCTACTCATAAGTCCTGTCAGTGCCGATCTTCAGGGCAAACGAACGCTCGTTATCGTCCCCGATGGTGTACTGTGGGAATTACCTTTCCAGGCTTTGACGAATGCCAACGGTAAATATTTGATCGAAGACCATCCAATCGCTTACGCGCCTTCGCTGACGGTATTGCGCGAGATGACGAAGTTGCGGAAGCAAAGGCAGTCAGTCAATCGAGATATGAGTTTGCTTGCCATCGGCAATCCCGAACTCAGAAATGAAACAAGTGAGCGCGTAAAGTTGGTACATCGGGACGAAAGACTGGAGCCTCTGCCGGATGCTGAGACGGAAGTGAAGACTCTGGGCCAACTGTACGGGGCACGGAGCACAATCTATATCGGGGCCGAGGCGCGAGAAGACCGCTTCAAAAAAGAGGCAAGCCGCTTCAAGGTCTTACATCTTGCGACCCATGGCATTCTCAACGATGCGTCACCGATGTATTCCCAGATACTACTGGCCCAGTCAGACGAGAGTGAGGATGGCTTGCTTGAAGCATGGGAGATAATGAAGCTTGATCTGAACGCTGACCTGGTCGTTTTGTCGGCATGCGAGAGTGGGCGCGGCAGAGTGGGTGCAGGCGAAGGTGTTATTGGCCTGACGTGGGCTCTGTTTGTGGCCGGCAGCCCGACATCGGTGGTAAGCCAGTGGAAGGTTGAATCATCCAGCACTTCACAATTGATGGTTGAATTTCATCGAAACCTTCAACCGACAACGCACAAACCGCGATTATCAAAGGCTAAGGCTTTGCAGAGAGCCGCGCTCAAGATGTTAGGGACCAGGAATTTTCGTCACCCGTTCTACTGGGGCGGATTTATCCTCGTCGGTGATGGCTCTTAATGTCTTTTCAGTTTTCGTGCCGAGGCTCCCTAACTCCAAACGATTGGTTTTATTTCGTGTTAGTTCGTGTGAATTCGTGGGTCGTTCCTTTATCGCAGAAACACAATCCACAAACTCACACGAACTAACACGAACAAGAGACTGACGGCAACCCGAGTTTTGACACACTCTCTATCACGAGGTGGCTAACCTACCTCTTCGCGCGCACACTCTGCAGTAACTGCCGCGCGATTTGTGAATTCGGATTGGCCGCCAGAAGCACACGTAGCTCTTTTTCCGCGTCAACGAGCAGACCGGCTTGAGCATACACTGTGCCTCGAACCAGATGCGAATTGCCCGTTCTCTCAACCCTAATCAACTCATCCACTGTAGCTTTGTCCAACACTTTGAATCGCGCTTCTGGCTCAGTCGCTGCGGGAGAAAGGTGCTGCTTGCCATCTCTTAAAGAAGTTACCTGCCATGAATAGACTCGACCTCGATCAAGGTCAACTGTAGGAGTCCAAGAGGTCGTCACGAGCGACGGGCTGGTCGTTATTACGTCATATGAAGCATCAAGAATCGCAACTGTGTACGAAGTCGCGCCCGTCAGAGGTTGCCAACGCAATGTAGGTCTTGTGTGCCGAGTCACGGTACCCACCGGATCCATCAGAGAAAACGCAGACCTATCATTGGTTGACCCCATCAGGCGGCCCTTGATGCCAACTAACTCTGATAGATCCGGTACGGCTACTTTGCCGGTCGTGAGCGCACGTCTGACCACTTGAGTTGATGTACCTGCGAGTGGATCAAGTCCATCCACATTCCCATTAACATCTAGCGTTACCCGCTTGCCTCCATCGTTGAGTGTGACCACAAAACGCTCATCCGGCGTAGCCCCTTCCGGTGGCGACGGCGCCGTAGCGACGTTTGGAAAAGAGGCTCCTGGTGAGGCTTCAGGACCAGGGCTCGTAGCTTGAAAGGCAGGCTGTGATCTTCTCGATGCTCTCCATACCAGTAACAAAGCAACCGACGCCGCGATTAATAGGAACACGAGTGCTCCCGCGAAGGCTGGACGGAACGAGTGACGTTGACCGCCTATCCGTGACCGGATCTTTTCGCGAAAGCTCGGTTTTATAGCGCGCGCAGATTCTTCCCTGGTTGATACGAGCAACTCGGCGCGAAACACGCGGAGATCATTGACCTCTTCTGCGCACGACTCGCAATCTTCCAAATGGACCTGCAACGCGTCAAGTTCGTTCTTCTTGAGCTCACCATCGACTAGTGCCTCGAGTTGTTCGTAAGAAAGATGATCGGATTCAAGCGCACGAACATCCGATACCAGACGGCCGTGGAAGTCTGATACTACTGTCTCTATATCAAATTTTGCGCCGACGCGCTGCCGACATTCATCGCACTCACCCAGATGGTGGTCCACCGCAAGCAGTTCCGCTTCAGGTAAGACTCGCTGACGGTATTCTTCTGCACGTTCGGTCGAAAGATGTGATGCCAAACAGGTTCCCTCTCAAAGTTCAAGACGTCAAGATGTAGATCTTATTACCGTTCACTGGATCATTTCGCCGTTCCTGGCGCAATTCCTCTCATGCGCCGGCACAGACGCGCTCGGGCCGACTTGCGAAGATTGATCACCGCCTGTCGAGCTACTCCCAGGCGCAGCGCGATCGCTGCGTCGTCCAGCGGCAGTCGGTTCCATAGGTTGGAAAACTCCTCGGCCGGTATCTCAAGGGTTTCAGCAATTTGTCTGATCGTCGCAATCCCAGTTACCGGCAGCAGCATCACGACACCGTCATTAATGTCTCGAAGATTAAGTAATAAGGCGGTTCGCTGGTTTAGTGGTAGTTGCACTATTTCAGACCAAAGACGACGCAGATACGAACGTTGCTCAATTTCGACAACAAAAGTTTCCGATGGATTTGCTCGAACATACTGCTCATCAAAGCTAGTGGGTTCCGAAAAATCCTTTATCCCCTGGAGCTCTGCGACCGAGTTGACGAGTGCTTCGAACTCAACCGGCGCGCTGACTTTTGTAAAGATTGCTTCCACTAGATCCACCAGGCTCGCGCTGGAGACGTCGGGGCCAGTCATTGGTGAAACCCGCAGCTCGTTCGCGTTATGCAACTCTCGCAGTGTCTCTGAGGACGCAACCTCTACGCTTCTGGTTGCCCAGACAGCGAAACCTCCGAGCCAATCACCTTCAGGCGTCTGCCACAGACTGAAAGCCGCACAATGTGTTAACAAATACTTTAGTCGATTCTTCAGACGCCGACGCTCCGGATATTTACTGCGGAGATACTCATAACAGGCGTTGTATGTGGTGACTGCTACGTAATTGCGGAAGTCTCGAATTCCATCGCTGACAGGCCGAGCCTTGCACAGCTGAAGGCGCTCTACTAGCTGCGTGACAACCTCGCAGTAAACGTCCTCTGCCTCCTCGCCACGGAGCCGATCGTTCAACTTGCTCCTTATGATTCCTTTAATGACTGGCCCTGCTTGTTCCTCGAGAAGACTGGTCAACAAATTCTCGGACTCGGCTTCTGAGATTGCGTTCAAGAAGGGCGACAGAAGCACGTCAGATTGTTGTGCTGCGCTCTCGCCGTACATCGGCACAATCGCTCGGATAGGAATTATGTCGGGAGTTGTCTGGCGAGTATACGCTCACCGTCGACTTCGAGTGAAATGGCTTAAAACTGACACCACTCTGTTTAGGCCATCATTGGCCACTCGATGCAGCGCCCTTCATCATCTCGTCACGCTTCGCTTTGAATTCCGATCCGGCTTTCCATTCCGGATATCTGGAGTCCTGCGCCACTCGATATCCGATCATCGTCAATAACTGGGCGTCATCAACCGCTCCCGTGAGATCCCAGTCAGTCTTAATCTCATCGGAAACTTTGTGGTAGTCCTTGTTTGTGTATTCGTCGCGCTTCTGTTTGCTGAACGCCGAATCCCTCCCTTCGTAGTTAATCCCGGACTCAGTGTAGAGCGCCGGAACGCCTTGTTTCGCAAATTCGAAATGATCCGAACGGTAGTAAAACCCTTTCTCGGATTCTGGATCCGGATTCACTGTCCGCCGCTGTGCAGTGGCAGCTTCACGCAGCAAGTCGATTAAGCTGCTGTTGTCGTCGCCCACCATCGTGATGTCCTTGGTTCTGCCCCACTGATTGACGCCATCCATGTTGATGTTCGCGAGGGTTTTGGTCAGCGGATACAGAGGATTCTCGGCATAGTACTTGGCTCCGAGTAAACCTTTTTCTTCTGCCGTGACGGCAAGAAACAAAATGGATCGTTTTGGAGGGG
>DASYRR010000210.1:0-15696 GCA_036004125.1 Pyrinomonadaceae bacterium
GGCGGAGGCATGCTGCCGATCGCGATAATGTGACAACCGGTGCAAGTGTGTTTGCCCTCTCTGGACTCGGGACTATTGTTTCGCCCTTCTGCGATATCGTCGTCTTCTTCAAACATCTCTTTCCCAAGGCTCGCGGGGGTCGTAGGCTTGAGATGGCACTTAGCGCAAGGCGCAATCGGCACGTCTGCCTTCAGAATATCAAGCGTCTCCATCTTGGCGAGATCATGACAAGTGATGCACTCGTCGTCATGATTCTTTGATTCATGATTGAACTTGAGAGAAAGCCGCTTCGGCCAATCAAGGGGCCAGCTCTTAAACCATTCAATAGCATTTGCCGAAGGCAGGTTACGCGGCTTCTTCGCGACCGCAGCCGGCGTTAGGTGACAACCCGCGCAATCATCCTTCGTAGGTTTCTCTTCCCAATGGCACTTGAAGCAGGCGGCGTGACCGGAAGGCGATGTCTTAAACGTTCCATTCACCGGCTTGTAGGGTGACTCGCTACCACCGACTTGAATCGCCAGGTACGCGCGCTCATCTGTCATATGACAAGTTGCGCAGTTCACGCGCTTATGGTCGCGCTGATCGTGAGGAAAGTAACCGGGAAACTCGACCTCCATCACTGCTTCACTCCGTTTTGGAAACGGACTGACCTCACGAGCGGTCAGGCGCGGGGTTGAGCGTGTGTGGCAGACGTTGCAGATAGCCGGAGCCGCGCCACGGAAGAACTCTGGCGGCGTCCGGCGGTGACAGTCCAGACACGAATCGTGATAAGGATAGCCTTTGATGCTTGACTTCGTTGCGGCGGCAATTTCATCAGGAGCTTCGCGCGCAGGGATGGTGTGACAATCCGAGCAATTCAGCTTTGTCTTAGGAGCGCGATGGGTTTCGTGGGTGAATTCAGTAGAGCTGAGAGCAGTCTTGACCTCTGCTTGAGTTCCAGTCTTTGGTTTTGGGCGGATTCTTCTTTGCTGATGAGGCGCCTCGGATTCTATCACTGCGGTTGAAGACGCGCGCTGGTAGGAGAAAAGAATCGCGGCGAGCGCAGCAGGGATGGCCAGAGCAATCAGACGTCCTTCGATTTTGCCGTTGAAAGGTTCGCCCTGCCTCACTCGCGTTGCCCTTTCTCTGCGAAGCGCGCAAGATTATTTGGCCCAACCGCCACAATCCAGCTTGTAATATGGGTGGACTTACATCTGCAAATATCAGCGATACCTTACTAAGCCCAATCACTTCTTTTCAAGGTTTCTGTTTAGATGAAAAGAGCTGGTGTCATATTGCAGCATAAAAACCTGACACTCTTAGGTGTATCAGACGTGTTGATTTGACGACGGCGCAGAGCGAGAGATGGGGTATGACTTGGTTATTGCTAGTGCTGGTACCTTTGGCCTTTATTGTATTCATTCGGATCTATGGCTGGGATAGGTTTACACTTCGCGAGTGAAAGGAGACCACATGCGACCCCCTACGATCATTCTCCCGATTCTGTTACTAACACTCATCTTGTTACTCATGCCCCGGACGCCTGTTGGCGCGCAGACGAACGCTCGGCGAGGCACACTCGCCTCCCGCGCCGACACCGTCATCTTCTCCTTGACGAAGAGCACCGAGGGGACTTTCCACATCGAGCCAATCGTGATCATCAGCGACGGCAAGTACACCGAGCCGCCGGTTGATGTCGAGGCCAGCGTGGCGAAGAAGTTCACCGACAATTACTTCAGCGTCGGTCGCCAGTACCGCGTGATCTTTGGCGGGGGCGACGCAGGGAGTTTGACGGTGCAGAAGTTCGTCGAAGATCAGTGCGGCAACCTCTTAGCGGACGTCGTCGCCCATACGACCGGGCGGCTCGGCGGCGAGGTGCACGCGCTGGCCGTCTCGTCTGACAAGATCGGCACCGGGGCGAGTTCCCGCCGCGCGCCGACCGAAGCAGAGCGTGCTGCGGCGCTCGAAGTCGCGCGCACGGTTTACGGTAAGCGAGGCGTGGGCGCCACGCTCGTCAGGAAAATGAAGACCGTCAACCTCACGGCGACCGACATCGAGCGCAATGGCCAGTTTGAGCTGATCGGGGGCTTCCAGATCGACGCCGGGAACGATGTGCTGCACAACCTCTTCATCATTTTTGAGCCGACCGCCGACGGAAAATACAAGGCGGCCTGGAACTGGTATCAGAAGGGATACGAAGACCGCAAACTCGTCGACGTGGTCGACCTTGATGGCGACGGCACGGCGGAGGTCATCGCCGAAGGCTTCGAGATCGAGAACAATCACTACGTCATTTACAAACGGCAGGCGGGCACTTGGCGTCCGGTCTACAGGGGTGGCGGCGGCGGGGCTTGTTGAGGGATTAGAAACGCCGGAGAATGGCGAGGGGTGGCTAGCGGGCGAGTGTGTGTGTGAGTTTTTGAGCATCGACCTCACACCGGGAGGTTTTACGTATGAACAGCAATGGGATACAAGAGAAAGGCACTCGGAAGTTTCGGATCCTATGATCTTAATTGCTTTCTGACGACTGGCCTCTCCCTTTTGGTGTTCCTTTCTGCTTGCTTGTTCCACGCCACAAGTCCAACAACAAACGAACGCGCAGCCTAAGATTGCTAACTCAACCGTGGAAAGTGCGTCGGCTGAAAAGTTACCTCTGCGAACATTGACCGATATCCCACTCACCGGCGGAACGACGCGCTTTGACTACCAATCTCTTGACACCGTCAACGGCCGACTTTACATCGCGCATCTCGGATCAGATCTGCTGACCGTATTCGATGTTAACAAGCAAACGGTCATTGTCTTGCCGATCCTAAAAATGTTCATTACTAAATCACGAAATTTGGTTGAATTTATTCTCATTTGAGTCATACCTTCGCGCGAGAAGTTAGGTTGATCGTACCTGTTTATGACATCGTTCTAAAAGGCTCATGCACCGAACCTCTGACGATACTCAAGTGAGGTGATAAAGGCCACCAACTCACTCAGCCGCGGCGGCTGCTTTCGCTCCGAACGCTTCTTTACCAGGCGCTTCATAAACGTGCCTGGGTTGCCACGGTCGTACCTCGGTCCCACCGCTCACCCAACCTTGAAACTGCGGTGTGAAAAAGCCATAGGGATGTGACAACTCGATCGCACTAACTTCGTCGAGCCGCTTGCGTAATTCAGCGGGGATCTCAAATTCGCCGTAACGCAAATTGTCTTCGAGTTGCGACAGTTTCGACGCTCCAACAATTGTCGACGTGATACCGGGCGCCGTCGCTACCCAATTCAACGCCACTTGTGATGCGGGCCGGTTGAGTTTTTTAGCCACCTCAAGCAACACGTTGAGGATTTGCCAATTGCGTGGCGTATACCGGTGGAAGATCGGATTGCCGGCGTCCTTGGCAATTTCCAATCTGCCCTCACCCTCGCCAGTTTCACCTTTTTGTTTATATTTCCCGCTCAAGAAGCCTCCGGCCAAGGGACTCCAGGGACAAATACCAAGGCCGAGTTCCTGTGCTGCCGGAACATGTTCACGTTCAATGTTGCGCTCAACCAATGAATACTCAAGCTGCAGTGCAATCAGCGCGTCCTTCCCTTCTTTCTCGGCAATTGTTTTTGCTCGAGCAACGTACCAGGCCGGTGTATCTGAAAAACCATAATGAAGAATCTTGCCGGCTCGAACGAGATCGTTCAGCGTTGAGACCACTTCCTCCACTGGAGTTAACGTATCCCACGCGTGCAGCCAATAAAGATCGATGTAGTCCGTCTTCAATCGTCTCAACGAATCCTCAATCGCGCGATAGATGTTCTTCCTGCCGTTACCACCGGCATTTGGATCACCTGGTTCGGGATTGAAGGTGAACTTCGTGGCTAGCACCAGTCGATTTCTCAGGCCGCGATCGGAAATGAATTTTCCGAGCAGCTCTTCACTGTGTCCCTCTGTATAAACATTGGCGGTATCGACGAAGTTGCCGCCTGCCTCAACGTAATTATTGAAGACTGACTTAGCCACTTCTTCTTCTGATCCCCAACCCCATTCAGTACCAAAAGTCATTGTGCCAAGACAAAGTGGGCTCACGCGCAGTCCTGACCGTCCCAGCGTTACATATGCGTCCAGGCTCTTACTCATTTCCAGCTTCCTTTCAGTCTTTGAAATTAGATCCTTAGTACAATTATTGCTGCCATCCGCCGCCGAGAGCTTTGTAGAGTTGTACGACTGACAACAATTCGTTGCGTTTTGTTTGTGTCAGATCAAGCTCGGCATTAAACAGATCGCGGTCAGCGTCAAGTGCATTTAGCAGCGTGTCAACTCCGCCCTCATAGCGAAGATATGCGAGCCGGGATCGATCGCGCAGAGTTTCTACCAACAACTCCTGTTGCGTGCGTATCTCTTTGACTTTGCGATATTGAATCAGTGCGTCCGACACTTCTCTGAATGCATTTTGGATAGTTTGCTGATACTGAACGACTGCCAGATCCTGCTGTGCCCTTGCGAATTTCACATTTGATTTCAAACGGCCAGCGGTAAATATTGGCTGTGTGATCTGTGGAACGAGAGTCCATGCGCGGCTTGGTCCAGTGAACAAACTCGACAGTTGATCACTTTGAAACCCGAGCAATCCTGTCAAGCTAATACGCGGGAAATACGCTCTCCTGGCTGCAGAAACCAGCGCCTTTTGAGCAACCAGGTTCTCCTCAGCAGCGCGAATATCCGGGCGACGCTCCAGCAACGCAGACGGCAGACCGGGAGGTACAGCTGGTAATGCCTCCTGCTGAGCCAACGGTACGCCACGCGGAATGTTCCCTGGATTGTTTCCCAGCAACAGGCCTATTTGATTCTCAGTTTGGCCAATCAAACGCTCAGTGTCCGGAATCGTTTGCGATGCCTGGTAGACCAGTTCTTCAGCCTGGCGCACGTCAAGCATCGTCGCCAGTCCGCCCTGTTGTCGCAACTTAATAAGCCGAAGTGACTCTTGCCTGGTTGTCAAAGTCTGTTTGGCAATGTTCAGTTCGCTATCAAGTTCAAGCAAAACAAAGTAGCCGGAGGCAACGTCGCTCACTACTGTGGTCATTACTGCTTTGCGATCTTCTTCGGAGGCCCGTAGTTCCGCGCGCGCTGCTTTGGTCTGTTGGCGCAGTCGCCCGAAGACATCTAATTCAAACGTCAGAAGATTCAGAAAGACACTGCCAATACTCCGGCTGCGTCCGCCTTGTCCTGAATTTGCGAGTTGACCGTTTTGCGACGAACGCGAACTTGTAAGATCTGCGCTTACGTCAAACTGGGGAAATTGATCAGAACGAGCCAGACCGAGATTTGACCGCGCTAGATTAATTCGTGCCACAGCAGCGCGAAGATCATAGTTCTGGACCATCGCCGTGCGGACTAACTTCTGAAGTTCCGGATCCTTGAAGACTTCGAACCACTTAAGATCCCCGATTGAACCCGGATCAGTCGACGTGGATTCGGCACCACGAAAAGTGGCAGGAGTGGGGACAGTGGGTGGTTGATATTTGTTTTGACTAACTGCATCTCCGACAAACAAACTGACCATGACGAGCACGGATATTAGGACAGGTTTTCCTCTGCGTTTTCTCTGTGTTCTCTGCGTCTCTGCGATGAACATCGAAAGAATCTCCGGCTTACCGCAAAGACGCAGAGGACGCCGAGAACGCGCAGAGTTTTTCCTTGAAGAGCCCAATCTCATGTGTTTCCCCCAGTTAACCATCGCTCAATCTCCTGACGCCGGTTCGACTGCTGGCCCTCCGATCGGTGCCTTGTGCTTTCGGCTAAATCGCATCGACACTTTCTCAACGACATAGAAACTCACTGGAATCAGAAAGCTCGCGATGAGTGTGTCTGACAACATTCCCGAAACCACGACGGTGCCGAGTATCTGACGTGCCGCTGCACCCGACCCCGTGGAGAACCACAAAGGTAAACAGCCGGCGATAAACGCCAATGAAGTCATCAATAATGGACGACGCCTTAAGCGTGCACCTTCCAATGCGGCGTCCAACAACCCACGTCCTCTTTCGAACTCCATCTTCGCGAACTCGACAATTAGGATTGCATTCTTAGCCGCGAGCCCGATCACGACAATCAATCCGATCTGTGCATAAACGCCAAGATCGTATCCACGCAGCAAGAGTCCGATGAATGCACCGAAGAGAGCGATAGGGACGGTGAGCAACACCGAGAATGGCAGTGACCAACTTTCATAGAGAGCAGCGAGTATCAGAAACACGAAGACAAGCGAAAGAGCTAATGACTTGACTGCTGCGCCGGAGGTCTGTTTCTCCTGATACGAAAGATCTGCCCAGTCGTAACCCATCTCTCGCGGAAGAACCTCACGCGCTACTTCCTCAAGCGCATCCATTGCCTGACCTGAGCTGTAACCTGGAGCGGCTGCGCCTATGATTTGTGCGCTGCGATAAAGGTTGAATCGATTTGTGTATTCCGGACCTGTGATGTTACGAGTGGTCACCAATGACGATAGTTGCACCATTTCACCTTCGTTGTTCCGTACATAGTAATTATCGATATCCTTCTCAGTTCGCCTCATATCTCCTTCTGATTGCAGGAACACGCGCCACTGCCGACCGAAGCGATTGAATTGGTTTAGATAGAGCCCTCCGAGGTAGGCCTGTAGAGTTTGGTAAACATCCGCAACAGCTACTCCCTGTTTCAACGCCTTATCTCGATCGACATCGGCATAGATTTGCGGGACGTCGGCGGAAAATTGGGTGATTAACCCTGCTAACTCAGGCCGCTTACTCGCGGCGGCTAGAAATGTCTTGACGTTCTGATCAAGAAATTCGACCGAACCACCGCTGCGATCTTGCAGCCAGAGCGAGAACCCTCCAGCGCTACCTAGGCCTGGGATTGACGGCGGCATGAAGGCGAAAGCCATTCCTTCAGGAATCTGCGTAGCCAGTGCCCCGTTTATTTTGCCGAGAATTGCCTGGGCCTGTAGTTCCTTTGAAGTGCGTTCATCCCAGGGCTTGAAGCTCATGAAGAAAAACCCCTGGTAACTCGCCGATATGCGGTTCAACAAACTGAAGCCGCCAATTCCTGTGTAGTACTGCAAACCATCTGTGTGACCGAGAATGTTTTCTACCTTCTTTAACACCTGATCTGTGCGCTCAAGCGATGCAGCGGCCGGAAGCTGAACATGCAACATTGCATATCCGTAGTCTTCCTCCGGAAGAAAACTAGTGGGTATCGTCCGACCAATAAAAGCGTCGGCTAGTGTGAAGCCTGCGATGATGACCACGCCGATAACTGCTTTTCTAAGCAATGCGTGACTCCAGTTGAGGTAGCCGTGCATTACTTTGTCGAACGCACGATTGAAGCCGCCAAAAAAGCGACCCAGAATACCGCTCGATTTCTTCCGCGGTCTCAGTAACAGCGCTGCCAACGCCGGCGAAAGTGTTAGAGCATTAAAAGCAGAGATCAGCATCGAGACGGCAATCGTCATCGCAAACTGATTATTGAGGCGCCCCTGAATTCCTCCCATAAACGCAACTGGCAAAAACACCGAAGAAAGAATCAAAGCAATTGCGATCACTGGCCCCCCAACTTCTTTCATTGCCTGGATAGTGGCATCTCGAGGAGACTTCCCTTCTTCAATGTGATGCTCGACTGCCTCGACTACTATGATCGCGTCGTCCACCACCAATCCAATTGCGAGCACCAAAGCAAACAGCGACAGTGTATTGATTGAAAAACCGAGTAGGGGAAAGACCGCAAAAGTGCCGATGAGCGAAACCGGTACCGCTATCACTGGAATCAAGGTCGCGCGCCAGTTTTGCAAAAAGAGGAAGACGACAATGATTACCAGTACCATCGCTTCGAGGAGCGTAGTTACCGTTTCCTTAATTCCCTCGCTTACGGGTCGAGTCGTATCAAACACGACCGCGTACTCAAGGTCGTTGGGGAAACGCTGTTTTAGTTCTTCCATCGTCTTTCGTAATCCATTGGCCGTTGCAAGTGCATTCGAGCCCGGAGTCTGAAAGACAGCGACGATAGCGCTCGGCTGTCCATTCATTCGGGAGCTTTGCTGATAGTTGAGTGCTCCTAATTCAATGCGCGCGACATCCTGCAAACGTACGACTGAACCATCAGAATTGGCGCGTACCACGACCTGACCAAATTCTTCGGGTGTTTCCAGCCGTCCCTGGGCGCGCACCGTGTAAGTCTTCTCCATTCCTGATGGCGCCGGGGCAGCACCCACGCGACCGGATGGATTTACATTGCTCTGCTGCTTCACCGCGTTTGCGAGATCAGGAACTCCCAAACCAAGTTTTGCGAGAACATCAGGCTTCACCCAGATGCGCATCGCGTAGTCGCTGGAGCCAAAGACACGAACCTCACCAACACCAGGTACTCGATAGAGAACATCGTTGATGTTGATGTTTGCGTAGTTTGCCAGGAACAGCGAGTCGTACGTTTGATTCGGTGAATGGAGCGAAAAGACGAGCATCGGAAGTCCCGTTGATTTCCTGGTCGTCAGACCAAACTGATTCACGTCAGTCGGCAGGTTTGGCTGTGCCTGGGCCAAACGATTCTGCACGTTCATCTGATCAATATTGACGTCGGTGTCGACACCAAATGTCACCATCAGCTGCTGACTACCATCGTTGGCATTGATTGATTGCATATAGAGCATGTCGTCGACGCCGTTCATTTGTTGTTCGATCGGCGTAGAGACTGATTGCTCAATGGTGACGGCATCGGCCCCAGTGTAGTTCGTCGAGACAATTACCTGTGGCGGTAATATCTCTGGGAAGAGCGCCAGCGGCAGACCTGACATCGCGATGAGTCCGCCTATAATGGTCACTATTGCTATCACCATCGCGACGATCGGCCGCCTGATAAAAAAGTTCGAAATCATTTCTGCTCCGGATCTACCTTCGTCTGCTCGGGATTACTTGCGAAAGGCTTCGGGTCAACAACGATACCCGGTCTAACCTTGAGTGTTCCCTCAGCGACGATCACATCACCTGATTTAAGGCCTTCGTCGACAACCCACATTGAGCCGCTTCGTTCACTTACCTTGACCGGACGAATGCTCACCTTGTTATCAACGCCGACCACTGCAACCTGATAGGTTCCCTGTAACTCCGTGACGGAACGTTGGGGCACAAGGAGCGCATCTTCTTTTGTTTTTGTTATTGCCCGCACTCGACCGTACTGGCCTGGTCGCAAAGCATTCGCTGTATTTGGAAATATGCCCGCCATGCGGATCGCGCCAGTCTTTGGATCAACCTCCCGATCAGCAAAGTAAAACTTTCCTTTTTCCGGGTAAGTCGTTCCGTCAGCCAGAACTAGTTCCAGTTCAAGTTGGGACAATCCTCCACTTGGCTCAGACTCGGGCGATGTTGGTCTGGCGTAGTTCAAATATTCTTTTTCGCTCAGGCTGAAATACACCTTGATCGGATCGACGGTTGAGACAGTTGTGAGCGCACCGCTCGTAGTACCGACGAGATTGCCGACTTGCGCTTGAGCGATACCTACGATTCCATCGATGGGAGCGACAATCCGCGTGAAGCCCAAGTTAAGAACTGCGGTATTAACGGTTGCCTTCGCATTTTCAAGTTGTCCTTTGGCAGTTGATATGCCCGCTTTAGCTGTGCTGATTTGTGCTTTAGCGTGAGCGAGTTGAGCGCGAGCTGCCTCAACTCCCGCTTTTGCCGCATCAACTTGAGCCTTTGAAACGACGTTGGCTTGCACGGCATTGTCTAAATCTTGTTGAGTTACTGCCTTCTGCTCAGCCAGCGGACGATACTTATCAACGTCCAATTGTGTCTTTACTTGATTGGCCTGTGCCTGCCCCAACTGGGCCTGGCTCTGGGTCAACTGACTGTTCGCCTGAGCAAGTTGAGCTTCGGCCTGTGTGACTTGCGAGTTAGCCTGTTCGAGCTGTCCCTGAAATTGCGCGACCTGTCCGTTCGCTTGATCAACGGCTGCTTGAAACGGTCGGGGATCGATCTCGAACAAGAGTTGACCCTTCTTCACAAACGATCCTTCTTTGAAATCCTGTCGCAGCAGATAACCTGTTACCTGTGCCTTTATTTCCGCATTGACCATTCCGTCGGTCGTGCCGATCCACTCACTGTAGATCGGCACGTTTGTCGGTTTAACGGAAATCACACCCACTTCGAGAGCTCTTGGCGCCGCTTGCACCGGCCTATTTGAACGTGCAAACACCAACAAGCCGGCACACACCGAAAGTGCTCCGATAACGACGATCGATACGAGTATTTTGTGTCTCTCTACAACGTATTGCATTGCTCTTAGCCGATCCACTTTTGCCTCCTGACTACTTGCGAATGCGTCACCCGCAATCCATTAACTATTTGGTTGCCCGCCAAGCAGGTGTACCTGGTGTCCGATATGCTTCAGCTTGTCGCATGTTTGCTGCGAGACTCGCGGATTGACTCCCGACAAGCTGGAGCATATCGGACATCACAGGTCCACCTGCTTTTCAAACACGGACCCTGCCCGTCGGTCCGTGCCCCCCTGAAAAACTTCGATCGTTCTCATCGATCTCATGTCAATTATTTTTTCGACGTGACCTCTCCAGCAAAAGCTTGGCCAAGGGCTTTTTGACGCGTAATCGGGGCGCTAGTCATGTGATGCTCAGAACATAGTGACAACAACTGGTCAGGTGACGATATGTGGTCGTCAGAATTGCGATGAGCGCTCTGGCAACTAGTTGTTCGATCGTCGTCAGGAGAGTGTTTAGACCTCCGCACAGAAAACCTTTAATTCCATCCAAGGCAGAGTCTATGTCGGACTTTTATGAACTGTTGTTTGGTTTACCTACGCGACACCTTGGACTGCGGCCAGCGTGTTGCAATGACAGAATGTCGCTTTGACAGCAACAGAAAAAAGGAAGGTTTCAAATGGGAAAGTTGGAAGGAAAAATAGCGGTTGTGACCGGTGGCAATAGCGGTATCGGATTGGCGACCGCCAAAGAGTTCAGTAACCAGGGGGCCAGAGTTGCCATTTCCGGCCGCGATCAGAAAACGCTCGACTCGGCTAAGCAAGAAATCGGCAATGGAGTACTGGCGGTAAAGGCCGATAGTTCAAATCTCAGAGATATTGATCGGCTGTTCAGTACCGTGAATAAGGAGTTCGGAAGAATTGACGTGTTATTTGTGAACGCAGGAGTAGGCAAGTTTTTGCCGGTCGAGAACGTCACTGAAGAGTTCTTCGATCAAATCGTAGACACCAACTTCAAGGGTGCGTATTTCACAATTCAGAAGGCTCTCCCCTTGCTAAATGACAATGCCTCAATAATTCTCAACAGTTCAATCAGCGCTCATATTGGCATGCCAACCTCTAGTGTATACGCCGCAAGCAAGGCGGCGTTGCTCACTTTGGCCAGGACTCTTTCTGCTGAACTTATCGGTCGGGGAATTCGGGTGAATGCAGTCAGTCCTGGTCCAGTAGCGACGCCAATCTTCAATCGTATGGGTTTGGCGCCCGAAGATCGTGACGAACTGGCAAAGAATATTCAGGAGCAGGTGCCAATGAAGCGCTTCGGCTTGCCCGAGGAGATCGCCAAAACAGTTCTGTTCCTGGCCAGCTCTGATTCGTCGTTTCTGTTGGGAACGGAAATCGTTGCTGATGGTGGAATGAGCCAGTTGTGAGGATCTATAAGGACAAACACCTTTGCTCAAAAAGTACGAAATCCCGCCGGCAGAGACTGTTTCAAAACTCGGACTAGCGTCAGTTTCTTGCTCGTGTTTTGTTCGTGTGACTTCGTGGATCGTGCCCTTTGTCAGAGAAATAAGAACCATCCACGAAGTCACACGAACTAACACCAACCAAAAGCTAACGCTAAACCGACTACTACCGTGTTTCCAGTAAAGGCACTTGTGTTCGATGGAGGAACCAGAGCGCTGCCGAATGGGTCCCTATTTCACTTCGGCTTCAATCTCTTCGATGAAACACTTGGCCATCAATCCTTTGGAAAACAGCAGCGTGCCTTTCGCAAACATCTTTGCCAGCAATTGTTTTCCCCGGCTATCAATGAAGCTGACCGCCGTTAAGTCAACTGAGACGGTCGAAGTAGTTGCCAAGGATAACATCCAACATCGCTCTAATTCGGCAACAGAATCACCTGCAAGCTTGCCTTCCAAATAAAGCTTTGTTGACGATGATTCATTGTGCGATGTGATTCTGATCATTTCTTTGCCGGGCTAGCAAATAGCAATTCGTTAGCCAGACTTCCCTTGAGAAGGTTTTGAAAGATGGACATACTAATCACGCACAAAACTTATGACAGGGAACGGGGCCCTGCGGATGAGCATGACCGTATGTTGTCAGGTGACAGACTGCCGTCATTAGAAGAGGAACACGATGGACGCTTTGATCGTACGCAACTGGTCAAGTATTCTTTGATTAAACGAGGTCATCAACCTTTCGATGTAGATTCCCCCAATATGAATGAACCACTAATTGGAAACCCGGGGAAACAAGAAGTGAATTCCACAGCTGCTTTCGTTGTCGGAGCGGATTTGCAGACGCAAAAGTATTTGACGTTACTCGAACTGTCCAAAGCGATAGCTGCGCATCGCGAATTGACTGAATTGTTCGACGATCTGGCTTGCCGGCTTAGAAACCTTTTTCCGTTTCGCGATTTGGCGGTCATGATGTACGACGAGCGAAGAAATGCGATGCGGTCCTATATCATGGAAGGATGTGAGGGGAAATGGCTTCCTCAAGATCCGACTGAAGTACCGGTCGAGAGTTCCATTAATGGTTATGTCTGGCAGGACCAGCAACCGATGGTTGTTCGTGATTTGGATAATGATCACCGATTTGTATCCGCTCAAATCCTACGCGACCGAGGGATCAAGTCAGTCTGCTGCCTGCCTTTGAGTACGGTACATCAGAAGCTGGGCACATTGAATTTATGGAGTGAAGAAATCGGTGCTTACGACAATTTCGATCTCAGTTTTGCTCAATTGGTGAGCGGGCAGATAGCCGTTGCGGTTGCCGCACAGTTTCATCAACAGCAGTTAGCGAGAGAGAGAGATCGTTCGCAGCTGCTTCTGGAAGTCAATAACACTTTGGTTTCCAATCTGAATCTTCGAGAGTTATTGTCTGCGATCTCGCACAGTCTCGATCCGGTGATGCCACATGAAGCCGCTGCATTGACTCTTTACGAGAAGTCTCTCAACCAGCTCCGCGTCGCGGCCTTCGATTTTCCAGAGCATGAGGGCAGCTGCGTGACGGGCAAGATTATTCCATTCGAAAACAACCCTATCGGCGAAGCTTTTACGACACGAAAAACTGTTTTGATCGACTATGACACTGGCGATGACGCCAGGGTGAGTTGTGCTGGACTGGCTTCGGGTTGTGCCGCACCACTGATTTTTCGAGATCGAGTGCTTGGAGTAATTGCCATTAAGAGCAAACGACCGCATGCATTTTCTGATGAAGACGCTGAACTCTTTGGTCAGGTCGCTAATCAGGTGGCCATAGCCGTCGAGAATGCCCTTGCCTATAACGAAATCGAAACTCTCAAGAACAAATTAGAAAAAGAAAAGCTCTATCTCGAAGAAGAGATTCGGACCGAATATAACTTTGAAGAGATCGTGGGCAGCAGCCCTGTACTCAAGCACGCATTACAACAAGTCGAAACAGTTGCGTCGACTGATTCCACGGTTTTGATTTATGGAGAAACAGGCACCGGCAAAGAGTTAATAGCTCGCGCGATTCACAACCTCAGCGAACGTCGTGAGCGCACGTTAGTCAAGGTTAACTGCGCGGCCATTCCCACTGGCTTGCTCGAAAGTGAGTTGTTTGGTCACGAGAAAGGCGCTTTCACTGGAGCTATCGATCGCCGAGTAGGACGGTTCGAGCTTGCACATCAGGGAACAATATTCCTGGATGAGGTCGAGGACATTCCACTCGAGTTGCAATCGAAACTACTGCGGGTGCTGCAGGAGCACGAATTTGAACGTTTAGGAAGTTCAAGGACTCTGCGTGTCGATGTACGTGTGGTAGCAGCAACCAACAATGATCTAGCCAAACTGGTCGACGAAAAGAAGTTTCGCAGTGACCTGTATTATCGCTTGAATGTTTTCCCGGTCAACGTGCCGCCCTTACGCGAAAGATCTGAAGACATTCCCTTGCTCGTTCACTTTTTCGCCAACAAGTTTGCTCAGCAAATGAAGCGGCCAATTGAAAGCGTCCCGAAAGACGTGATGTCTGCGCTTGTGAACTATCACTGGCCCGGCAACATTCGTGAACTGCAGAACCTGGTGGAACGTGCGGTAATTCTTTCGCGAGGTTCAACGCTTGAAATACCGTTAGGTGAACTGAAGCAATCCGCGAAACCAGCAAATCACTCGAACGGATCGGCCAGCCTTGAAGCTATCGAGCGTGATCACATTCTGCGAGTTCTGGGCGAATCGAGTTGGGTAATTGGCGGTCCTAAGGGAGCTGCTACACGCCTGGGCCTTAACCGCACAACCTTGAACCACCGCATGCGAAAACTGGGAATAACGAGACCCCACCCATCAGGAGCATGATCATTCCGCAGATTTCTTACGGATAATCTTTCGCCGCCTTCTTCATGTCGACAGTTGTTGGCGCCATGTACAGCATCATCGAAGTTTCGATCTCGTCCGCGTGAGTGCCGCCTTCCTGCCGACGGATTTTCTTCTCCACCGGGCCAATGATCTTAAGAATATCTGTATAACGAAGAACGATTCCTTCCCTTGCTAATAATTCCGCTGACGGCTGCAGTGCTCTCAGTGTTGAAACGCCCGTGTTCAGCATGTAGAAGCGCCGTGGTTCATAGGCGGCCAGGCTCTCTTACACACATCGATGATCAGATCATGCTTGACACTACGTAGCTATGTAGTGTATATACACACGACGATGTCAAAAGAACTGGATATGACGGCGGTGGATAACTGCGTGTGCTTCAACTTGCGTTGGGTGACGCGGGCTGTGACGCAGTTTTATGACGCGGAAATGCGGCGACATGGAATCCGCCCCACGCAGCGGTCGATCTTGGAGTCATTGAAAACCAAGGACAGTTGGCACATGGCGGAATTGAGTGATTGGCTGGGAATGGAGCGCACGACACTCGTGCGAAATCTCCGGCCATTGCAGCGAGACGGTTTGGTGCGGGTCAGCGGCGGCGGGCGCGGCCGGCTTGTCGAATTGGCAATTACGGCGAAAGGCCGAAAACAGATGGAGAAACTCGCGCCGGCTTGGAAGTCCGCTCAACGCGCCGCGGTTAAAACTCTCGGTGAAAAACGTTGGTCCGCCATTCTTTCTGATCTCGAAACTGCCGCGTTGGCCCTGAACAAATGAACCCAGAATGCTCTCAAGGCGACAAACTTAACTAAATTGTGTATATGCACACATCATTAAAAAGCAAAATCACATTGGTCACCGGAGTTTCCTCCGGCATTGGTCGAGAGATCGCGCGGTTGCTGGCGGAGCGCGGCGCGCGCGTGTTCGGCACGGTGCGCAACCCGCGGTCTGCCAACTCGATCCACGGCGTTGAGCTGGTCAGCATGGATGTGACGGAGGACGCCAGTGTGAACACCGCGGTTCAAAGCATTGTGCAGAAAGCCGGGCCGATTCAATACCTAGTCAATAACGCCGGTTACTCACTCATGGGTGCGCTGGAAGAAACCAGCGTGGCGGAGGCCCGGCAGCAGTTTGAAACCAATCTCTTCGGCGTGCTGCGCGTGACG
>DASYRR010000211.1:0-76844 GCA_036004125.1 Pyrinomonadaceae bacterium
GTCTTCAACGTCAGACTGAGCCGCTGAGAACGCTGTCCAATCGTGCTCACCTAGAAACAACTCTGCAGCGGTCTTCATTCGTTGAAGATCCAGAATCCTTGCCTCGTGGTGCGCGTACCGAACCCAGAAAGGCGAGATTACCATTCCGTTGACAATGCGATAGAGGTAGGTTTTGCCTAGCGCTGAATAGCGAGCGTGGAAGTTGTCGCCCGCCTCATCGACTTGCAGGATTCGGACGTCCTTCGAAATATTCCCATTAATTGCTGCTCGCAGTTTGTCGGGCGCTATCTTTCGCTTAACAACGACACTCGCGACCTGTCCTTCTGCGTGAACGCCCGCATCGGTTCGTCCAGATCCATGAACCGTGACTTCCCTGCCCTCGATAAGTGATAGGGCACGGCTCAACTCACGTTGAACAGTTCGCAGCTCACCCTGAATCTGCCACCCGTGAAAGTCCGTGCCGTCGTACTGGATTGTGAGTTTGTAGTTCAAGGTTAGTGGTCAGCGTGTGAATTGCAGATTTCAGAATGCAGATTTCAGATTGTCGAATTACGAGACTTTATTTTGCGCGCTGCGGGAGTTGACTCTTCAAAATCTGAAGTCTTCAATCTGAAATCTGAAATCCACTAACCGCTTTCCGACTCCCCGGCTTCACCACAGGCTCACCCATTCTGCACGCATCACAATCTGAAGGCTGCACAGCTACAACCTTCAATGATGCTAACGTGAACCGTGGAACGCCGACATCGGCGACGCCGCCCGAGCGGTCGATGATTGATGCGGCTGCCAAAACATTTGCCCCGCCTTGTTGCAAACACTCAATCGTCTCTCGCGTTGAACCACCTGTTGTGATCACGTCTTCCACAACCAACGTCTTCTCGCCCGGCGTGATAGAGAAACCCCGGCGGAGCGTCATCTGTCCTGCTTCTCTTTCAGTCCAAATAAAACGAGCGCCGAGTGCACGTGCAACCTCATGACCGATCACTATGCCGCCTATGGCAGGCGAGGCAACCAACTCAATCCCTTGCCCCTGGAACTGCGCCGCGATTGCACATCCGAATTGCTGCGCCTTCTGCGGATACTGGAGAACACGCGCACACTGGAGGTACACAGTACTATGCAAGCCACTCGTCAATTGGAAATGGCCTTCGAGCAGTGCGTCGGTTTTCTTAAACTCGCTAATAACTTCTTCTGCTGTCAAATTCTCACCTCGATAAATTCTGCAAGCGTGCTACAATCGCTACCCGCATGCCGCCTTATACGAATTTAGTTTCTGACTCCACTCTAGTTCAGGACACAATCGATCTTCTAAATGATTCCGGTGGACGCGCTGCCGCTTCAGAGATCGTCGATACCGTTTTCAAACTGTCTCACATTGATCCTGAACTCGCCGGTCTGCTGGTCGCCGACCTCATCAGAAACGATCGACGGTTCAAGATTATTGACAACAACACTGTAGAATTGCAGCAAGACAACTGGGAGACTCGTCTCCTAAAGGATCTCGACTTCGTCGTAGTCGATGTGGAAGCTACTGGAGCCAAGACGCCGCCAAATCGACTAATCGAGTTAGGTGCTTACCGTATTCGCGGCGGCCGGATTGTCGACAAATTCTTGCAGCTCGTAAATCCCGAGATCCCGATCCCGCGCTTCGTTGTGACCCTAACTGGCATATCCAACGAGATGGTCAGGCAAGCGCCCGTCTTTGCCGACGTCGCCCCGAAGTGGCTCGACTTCGTGAGTGACTCAGTTCTAGTAGCCCACAACGCACCCTTCGACACCAGCTTTCTCAACCACGAAATTTCGCGCGTCTATCCCGGTCATCGAATGGTTAATCCTCACTTGTGTACTGTCCGGCTCTCACGTCGCGTTTTGCCTCACATCGCGAATCATCGGCTGGATACGATTGCAGATCACTTCTCGATTCCGATTCTTAGTCGACATCGAGCAGGTAGCGACGCACTCGCAACCGCCGAAATCTTTCTTTTCCTCTTGTCAAGACTCGAGGAAGACCATGGTGTCAAAGACCTCGCGACCGCTCGAAGTTTTCAGTTTCCAGAGATCAATGTCGCACCAACAGCGCTACCCTTAGCTCCCAGTCTCTAGAGTGTGTTCCACCACTGCCTCTGCCTCGCGCCGCAAAGCTTTTCGGAAAATCACGAACAACACCACCGCAACTGCAAACGCCAATCCAATCCAGGGATAGTATTTGGCCAGCAGCACTTTCGCTTCAGCGCCATAACGCACGGCAAAGTAACCCTCGAGGAGAAAGCGAAAGGCACGGCCTACTACGATGGCAATCATGAACCGCAGGAGACTGAATCTGAAGACGCCTGCCGTAACCACAAACAGCTTAAAAGGAAATGGCGGTGGCAAGAGCGTCGCGACCAAAACCGACAGCATGTCATAACGGTCGATCAGTTCCTTGACTCGCCTTTGTCTCGTTTCAGAAAACCTATTCAGCGCACGTGAACCAGCTCGTCGAGAGATCAGATAGAGAATCCAGCAGCCAATAGCGGATCCAGCAGTCGCGACAAAGGCATAAAAAACCATCCAACGAGGTTGACTCGTTGAAAGAAGCAGCATCAACGCGTCTGCACTACTGGGTAAGGGAACAAAAGTGGAGTCCAGTAGAGCGACCGCAAAGAGCCCAAATGGGCCAAACGTTATTAAGTACTCAGAGAGGCGCGTTAACTTTTTCGCAAATGGAAAAATGAATAAGTTCAACTAATAGTCCTTTCAAGGGGAAGCGCCGGTGTCATTTGAATCCGTCTCTTGTCGCGCATTCTTGCGGCGATTCACAAACATATAGATGAGTAAGACGAACAGGGCAACGGTTGCTACAATGCTAATAATGACGAGACCGTTGTCTTTGAAGAATAACAACACTCTCCTGCCGTAGAAAACCGCGAGAATTCCTTCAACATAGTAGCGCAACGACCGTGCCACCATTACGGTCAGCAGAAATTTCCAGCGCGGGTACTCAAGTGTGCCGGCAGTTGCTACGAAAATCTTAAATGGCAAAGGCGGAGGCAGTACGGCTGGAATCGCAATCGCGAGAAAGCCAAACCGAGCATAAGCTTTCTCAACTCGTTTGATGCTTTCCAGGCTAAACCGTCGCCGCAGCACCGCCTGACCACCACGGCGCATAATCGTATATAGCAAGGCACAGCCGAGCACCGAACCGGTGGCCGCGAACAGTGGAAAGTAGAAGACCGCGTGTGGTTGTTTGAAGCACCGCCCAACAACTAAGTAGTCATTGATCTCCGGTAACGAGAGAAGCGATGAGTCCAGCGCCCCGATCAGGATCATCGCGGGGGCGGCCAAATAAATGGGCAGGCCAAGTACATAACGCTCTAACCATCGAGCGATAGTGCTGAGCCAATCAAACATAGGCGGAGCCGAGCTTTGTGCTTTGTACTTTGTACTTTGGTTTTAGTTGTCGGCGTAGCTTCATACTGCGACTCACAAAGTACCAAGATCAACCTACAAAATTCAATATGCTGAACAAAACCCGCGCGGGAATCCTTTTAAAAAAGAAGATTAGACACCACCGGCTTCAGCCGCGTGGAGCTTCAACTTCGACCTAAGCCGCCCGCGACTTCGATGCTACGCGCGGCGCAGCCGCGCGCAGGGCCATAAGAGTCTATGGTTTTAGGTCGAAGTTGAAGCTTCCACGCGGCTGAAGCCGGTGGTGTCGCATCCAATTACCAAGAGGATTTTTAACTCTTGAGGTTACGCGATTCGCTACTGCTTAACTGGCGCGAAGACTGCTGGAGTGTCGTAGGTGACACCAACTGTGAAGCCCGAATTTGGTGAGAAGTTGGTTAGCCCCTTAATGCCGGCAAAATCAAATCGCAATCCCGACGCACGTATCTGCATTCCCAACCTTGCCTCGGATTGTGACTCCGTGCCGAGCGGTCCACTGCCCGGACGTGTGTTGGCTCGACCATTCACCTCTCCGGCAATGCTGAACTGTCTGTTTATGCGAAAGATTCCAGCCATCCCGTAGGTAATGACGTCGTTCTGTGAAAACAACTCCGTCGGCGCAGTGAGAATAGCGATTCCAAGATTTCCGAAAGTATTAAATCGACCGTCTTGCCCAAATTTTTTCCCAACCAGAATCTGCCCATAGGCGTTGGTCTGGTTCAGTCCGATGCCGGTTCCCTGGCTAGAATTTGGAAGACCTACACCAAACCGAAAACCGACCGACGGACCTCGCTCTGTTTCATTTCTAAGTTTGAACTTCGCCCAAAGAGTAAAGTCGCCCGTGTCATTTGTTGAATTTGCACCAGCCGCTAAATTCAAAGGGATAGCTGAAAGCCCTCTCGAGTTGATACTGAGAACGTTCTGTGCAACTCCCTCGATTTGAAATTCAACATTGGGCCCCATACCAATGCTGACACCAATCACACCAACTCTCGTCAGGTCCCCCTTGATGCCGGACACGGAGTATTTAACGTCCTGCATGAAATCGAGACCACCTTCGATTCTCAGGGTGCCCGGCGGAATGATGTCGACGTCTTCAGTTATAAGCGGGCGTTGCTGTGCTGCAACAGAAGAAAGTGCGGCAAGCCAGGTGACAATTAGAAATATGAGTTGCTTGCGCGTCATCGGCGGCGATTGTAACGAGACGAGTGAGTGTGGTCAATGAAGTTATCTCTACGATCTAGCGCCACCCGCGCTCAGAAGATCTAATAGGAAAGAAAAAGTAAGAAAAGGGCGCCTCCTTGGAGTGCGAGGACTTGTCACCGCTTTGGTACGGCGAATCTCAGCATCTACGACGCCCAGTACCAAAGCGGTGACAAGTCCCCGCACTCCAAGGAGGCGCACTTTTCTTCGTTCCTGAAGTCCCAGATGAGCGGACTCCCATATGCTAGTATTTCCGACTGTACATACATCAATTGGCGAGGTCTTTGCGATGAGATCCTTTGTGACCCTCTGCTTGTTTCTGGCTCTTGTGCTGAGTATCGCACCACTCCCAAATGCCTCAACTCAACAAACTCAGCCAACACAAACCGCAGCTTCAACCACGCTCCAGCTAAAAGGACTTAAAGACCGCGTAGTGATTCGTCGAGATGAACGTGGAATTCCCTACATCGAGGCAAAAAACGACGAGGACCTCTTTTTCGCACAAGGTTACGCAACCGCCACTGATCGACTTTGGCAAATGGACCTCTTTCGTCGGAACGCTCGAGGCGAATTATCAGAAGTTCTACCGAATGTGCCGGGGAGTCCAGCGCTCGATCAAGACAAACTCCATCGTACTCTGGGCTTTGCCAAAGTAGCAGAAGCCGAAGCAGCCCAAGCGTCTCCGCAATCACGAGCGGTGCTTGAGGCTTATGCAGCCGGAGTCAACGCCTATATTGCCTCGCTCGGACCGAAGTCTTTACCCCCTGAGTTTCAGATTCTCGGATACACCCCGCGACCATGGACGCCGGCCGACTCGCTCATCGTAGTTAAGATATTCTTCGAAGCTCTTTCCAATACCTGGCGTTTGGACCTGATGCGGGAGGCATTGGGCACGCTACCGGCCGAGAAACGTGCGGCGTTATTGCCTGAGGTCTCACCAATCGATGTCTTGGTAGTGGGCAAAGATTCAAAACCAAAAACGACCGCAGCAATGCGGCCAGCTTCAGCACCACTTTCTCCAGAACCGCTAGCAATGCTTGCCCATGATGAGGAGAAGAACAGAACTGCCCTAGAACAACTTGGTTTCTACGCCGAAGGACTTGCAGCCAGTAATAACTGGGTAGTCAGCGGTAAGCACACCACCTCGGGCAAACCGCTGTTGGCAAATGACCCGCACCTGGCACCAACGGCGCCTCCGATTTGGCACATGGTTCAGCTAACCGCTCCCGGAGTTCGTGTGGCGGGAGTGACTGCGGCAGGACTTCCCGGTGTGGTCATCGGACACAATGATCGCATTGCCTGGGGCTTCACAAATGTTGGGCCGGATGTGCAAGACGTTTATCTGGAAAAGTTTGATCCCAATAACCCGCAACGTTATCTAACTCCGTCAGGTTGGCAGGACGCTAAAATTCGTCACGAGGAAATCAAAGTTCGAAAAGGACTCGCCGACCTGTCAGTTGATGTAGTTACGCACGATGTAACTGAAACGCGCCACGGTCCAATAATCTTCGAACGGGACGGCAAACGTTACGCACTAAAGTGGACTGCTCTGGATCCTGCCAAAAACAATCCTGAAACGACGATTCAAATAGACCGGGCCGGAAACTGGAAAGAGTTCACCAAAGCCTTAGAAAAGTTCACGGCGCCAACTCAAAATATCGTCTATGCCGATGTCGACGGTCATATCGGGTATCACTCCGCGGGCGTTGTACCAATTCGAAAGAGTAGCGACGGCAGTATTCCATACGATGGTTCGACCGATGCAGGAGATTGGGTCAGTTACATTCCTGTTGATAAGCTGCCCCAACTTTACGATCCACCCTCCGGGATTATCGTCACGGCCAATCAACGAATCATCGGCGCTGACTACCCATATTTTCTGACGCACTCGTGGGCACAGCCTTATCGAGCGCGTCGCATCTTTGATCTCCTGAGTCAAAAACCGAAGTTGAATTCAGACGACTTCAGACGAATTCAGGGCGATGTGTATTCGATTGCGGGAGTTCTTTTTGTACAACAAGCCGTGAAGACACTTCGCTCGCAGTTAACTCCGCCTGACGAGAAATTGAGCGCTGCGCTGACTTCGTTTGAGACATGGGACGGGTTGGTGAGTGGAGAGTCTCGAGTCGCGCCCGTTGCGGCTCAGATGCGCTTGGCGTTTCGCTCTCGCATCTTGACTGGAGCACTGGGCGACGAGTTGATTCGCAACTTTCAATGGTCAAACTTCGACACTACTCTCGACCGCATCATCAAGGATCAACCTGCTGATTGGTTGCCCAAAGGCGTCGAAAGTTATGCCGACTTGTTTCGCCTTTGTTATGACGACGCAATAAAGACTTTGACACGGAACCTCGGTGCCGATGAATCGAAGTGGACGTGGGGGGAAATGGCCAAGGCTCGGTTTCCACATCCACTTGCTCCGGCTCCATTAATCGGTATGCAATTCACCATCACACCGTTTCCACAGAACGGAACCGGCGGGCTAATAGGAGCAACCGTCAATGTTGGCTCCGGAGTTTCAATGAGGTTGATTGCCGATCCGAGTAATTGGGATCTTACGCAGCATGGTATTTCGGTTGGTGAGTCTGGGGTTCCTACAAGTCCGCACTGGAAAGATCAGCTTGACGATTGGAAGGCGGTGACGCCAAGAGTATTTCCGTTCAGTGATGCGGCGGTTGCGGCAGCAGCGAAACAGACGCTGGTGTTGGAGCCGGAGAAGTGATGGGGTGACGCGGGGATGTCCGATATGCTTTAGCTTGTCGATGTCTCGGCTTTCAATAACCTCAGGGTTACTAGTTCGTAACAACGACAAGCTAAAGCATATCGGACATCTCCCCGTCGCCCCAACACCCGACCATACACTTAAAAACCAAGACCGTGGACCTGCCTTTCCGAACCTTCTGCGCGATCGAGCTCTCTTCCGTTGTTCGCTCACGTCTTCAACAACACATCGACCAGTTACGAACGACCGCTCCAGAATGTCACGCAAGCTGGAGTCGAGCCGAAAACATCCATCTGACGGTCAAGTTCTTTGGGGACGTCCAACAAAACAGCGTCGCTCGCATGGCAAACGCCGCAGCGAGAACTGTCGAGAATCTCTCGGCGTTTGAAATTTCAATAGCGGGAACAGGTGCCTTCCCGAAAACCAGTCAACCCCGCGTGCTTTGGATCGGAATTGACGATCTCACCGGCAAGCTCGCGGAGTTGCACGAACAATTCGAAAAGGAGTGCGCGACGGAAGGATTCCCCAAAGAGGGCCGCAGGTTTCGACCTCACTTAACAATCGCACGGATAAGAAAGCCGGAAGGTGCACGAGCGGTCGCTGAGTTGAATCAGACAACAGGCTTTGAATCAATATCGCTGACAGTGAATGAATTGGTGGTTTTTCGGAGTGAACTCAGCAGCAAAGGCTCAACATACACAGCACTCTCGCGTCACAAATTGTCCGATATGCTTTAGCTTGTCGAAGTTTAAGCCGCAGATTTTTCGCAGATAAACCCGGATCAGGAGTAATGAAGGAAGGTAACAGTATTCTTTCTGACTCTTTCTGATCTGTGCTTATCTGCGGAAATCTGCGGCTTAGATCTCATCCGACATCACTTCGGCAATTCTCGCGGTCGTGGTGGCGGGGGATTATCTGGGCCACTATTCTCGCCTGTCTGCGACAACACTTCCTTGATCGCTCCCACGCTTGACAGCATTGCGGACGTCTCGATCGGCATGAAGATCACTTTGGAATTGTTTGTCCGTGTCATGTCCCTCAAGCTGTCGATGTAGCGCGTAGTAATCAAATATTGGCCCGGATCTCCGCCCGGAATCGCTTTAGCGATGCGGTTGATAGCCTCAGATTCAGCTTCGGCGTTTCGCAGTCTTGCCTGCGCTGCTCCTTCCGCCGCAAGTATCGCAGACTGTTTTTCACCTTCGGCCCTGGTAACGGCTGCTTGCTTTTCACCTTCAGCACGGGTGATAGCAGCCTGCCGATCACCTTCGGCCTGCAAGACCAGCGCACGTCGGTTGCGTTCCGCCGTCATCTGTTTCTCCATGGTAATCCGAACATCTTCTGGAGGATTGATGTTCTTGACGTCAACGCGTGTAACCTTCACGCCCCATTTATCTGTTGCTTCGTCGAGAATGATTCGCAGCTTGGAATTAATCTGATCGCGCTGAGACAAAGTATGATCGAGATCCATGTCGCCCATCACTGCGCGCATTCCCGTGATCGTGAGCTGCACGATGCCGCCGACCAGGTCATTCATTTCGTACACAGCCTTCACTGGATCTGTGATCTGCCAGTAGACAACTGAGTCGACATGAATCGTAACGTTGTCGCGAGTGATTACGGGTTGGGGCGGGAGGTCGATGTACTGTTCTCGTAAGTCGATCGACGTCAGACCGGGACGAGTGTTCGTCCAATAAACCGCGCGCGGCTTATCGAAGAATGGAACAAGGATATTGAGTCCGCTGCTGGCAACCTTATCGAATTTACCGAGGCGTTCCACCAGCATGACCGTAGCCTGGGGGACGATGCGGATCGTCTTAATGGCGACGACCAACAGAACTATCCCGATGAATCCGAAGAAGAGAAAAAGCAACGCAGTGGCAACGGGCTCCATAATCACTCCTATATTCAGATCTTGAAACGGGAATCAGGAGAACTTGATGCGCGAAACTATATAGGATTGATGAGTGGTCAGACAAATTTAGCAAAGCCGGGCGCCTCCTTGGAGTGCGGGGACATCAAAGACCAAAGACCGCCTCTTCCACAATCTCAGCTGCCGCCAACACCAACTCTTCCGCAAAGGGTCGTCCAACAATCTGCACACCGATTGGTAATCCTTCTTTTGATCTTCCGGCGGGAACAGTTACCACTGGAAGATCAAACAAGTTGAAGGCTTGCGAGTAACTAAACGCCCGAAACGTACCCATCGTTGTGCCGTCTACCGAAACCTTTAAGGTGTCGTGCTTGTACGCCGAAGTCGCTCCAACGGGACAAACAAGCAGCGGAGTCGTTTCCAGCCAATCAAGCAACTCGCTGCGGAGTCGGTCGCGCTCCATCCAACTTAAGATGTATTCGTCGAGCGTGGCTACTGGAAGATCATCGGCCGTCTTCAGTCTCCAACTCACAAACGAACCACCTTCGTTTTCACGGCCTGCGTATACACTACGGAGTTGCACGACAGAAGCTCGAGAGAAAACTCGCAACCAGAGCTCGTTTGCCCGTTCCACATTTGGCGGACGCCGATCCTCCGTAATTAATCCCGCTTCTTTCAAAGCCGACGCTGCGGTGGCAACTGCGTCCGCCGTCTCTTTAGTTACTGGCGCTGTCCCGTCATCTGCGTACCATGCCACGCGAACGCCTTTAAGAGTTCGCACCTGGGGAGTTTCCTCATTTGCCAACACTCGGAAGAGTTGCCGCAAATCAGCGACGGTGCGCGCCATCGGACCAATTACCGCTCCGAGTGAGTATGGTCCCGTACTCGGAGGGAATTGCATCTCACCGGGAATTCGCCCAGTTGATGGTTTCAAGCCGGCGATGCCACAGAAGTGAGCTGGAATGCGAATCGATCCGGCCAAATCACTACCCAAACCGCCGGGGGACATGTGTGTGCAGATTGCTACTGCTTCACCACCACTCGAACCACCAGGCGTAAGCGAAGCATCGATTGGGTGGTTTGTTCGACCAAACACCGGATTGTCAGCTGTGTAGTCCATCGCCATTTCGGCAGCGTTGGTTTTGCCGAGAACAATCGCACCCGCCGACTTCAATCGCGCCACCGCTGGAGCATCATGCGAAGGCACAAAGCTCGATCGAATTCTTGAGCCACTGGTTGTTCGTAATCCTGCAGTTTCAATTGTGTCTTTCACTGTAAACGGCACGCCGTGCAGCAAACCTAATTCGTCGCCGTTCATTAAGGCGGATTCACAGTCTCGCGCACGATCCAACAAATCTGGAGCGAGCGTAACAATCGCATTCAGTTCTGGATTTAGTTTGGAGATCTGTTGCAGATGAGCTTCTGCAACCTCGACGGGCGAGACGGATCTAGAGCGAATCATCTCCGCGAGCCTGGTAAGCGAATAGTTAATGAGCCCATCCATGTTAAAAAAGGTTCCCTTTAGTAAGACGCGGAAATTTATAGGAATACTCGGTGCTGGGACCGCAGGCGTCCTCGCCTGCCAACGTTGCCATCCAGGCTAGTTAGAATAATTCAAGATCTCGAGGTGGGCGACCGGCGGCAGGCGAGACGCCTGCGCTCCCGCACCACCGCCCATAATTACTCAAACTCGCGCTGTGCAACGCGCAACCAGTCTTCGGGCAGCGCGGTTGTGCTTTCTCTCCCGTTCTAAATATAATCCAACTGCTCTGCATAAACTCATTTACAACCTGCCTGATCTAGGTCGACTCGACTCGATGATCAAATTCAGCGGCAAAGGAGTGCATTCTTGGCTATTCGTTTGAGCAGGACTTTCGTCTTGCGCAAGCTGCATCAGCTTTCAGGCATCGTACCTCTCGGACTTTTTCTACTCGAACACTTTTACACCAATTCAAAGGCTTTGAGTGGCGCGACGAGTTTCAATAACGCCGTACAGGAACTTCAGTCAATTCCTTACATTCTGTTCGTCGAAATCGGCGGTATTTTTATGCCGCTCATTTATCACGCGGTTTACGGAATGGTCATCACTATCGAAGCTCGCCCAAACAACCTGGCCTATCCATATCCGCGAAACTGGTTTTATTTGGTGCAAAGGATAACAGGAGTCATCCTTTTCCTTTTCATCACGTTCCATGTTTTGAACTTCCGTTTCGGAATGATTCCGGGGCTCAACGATACTTCAGTTGCCCATCGACCTGATCTTGCTTTCGACATTGTTGCGCGCGAATTCCGCATGGTACCAATTTTTATCATCTACATGGTCGGTATCACGGCGACCGTTTGGCATTTCGCCAACGGAATATGGCTGTTCCTTGTCGATTGGGGAATAACGATTGGTGAGCGCGCACAACGATTGGCTGGATATGCGTGTATAGCTTTTGGAGTCGTTCTTCTCTTAGTTGGTATTAACGCTTCGGTCGCCTTTATTCGTGACCATGGACTGTTAGGAGGCCTTATCTAGGAATGGCAAGTAATGGTATGAAGATCGCGATCGTTGGCGGTGGACTTGCCGGACTCGCTGCCGCGATGAAGATCGCTGAAGGTGGCCACGCAGTTGATCTCTTTTCCGTGGTTCCGGTCAAGCGTTCTCACTCCGTTTGCGCACAAGGCGGCATCAACGGAGCCGTCAACACAAAAGGCGAAGGCGATTCAACCTGGGAACATTTCGACGACACCGTTTACGGCGGCGACTTCCTGGCGAATCAACCTCCGGCCAAAGCCATGTGCGAAATGGCGCCCTCGATCATCTACCTTTTCGATCGCATGGGTGTTCCCTTCTCCAGAACAAACGAGGGACTTCTCGACTTTCGACGTTTTGGTGGGACTAAGCACCATAGAACTGCGTTTGCCGGAGCGTCAACCGGACAACAGTTGCTTTATGCACTCGACGAACAAGTTCGCAGATTTGAAGTCGCCGAGAAAGTCCGGAAGTTTGAGCACTGGGAAATGCTTTCGCTGGTTCTTGACGACGCCCAAGTGTGTCGTGGGCTCATCGCGATGGACCTGCAGACCCTCGAGCTCAAGGCTTTTGCTGCGGACGCCGTAATCATTGCCACCGGTGGAACGGGACTGATTTTTGGAAAGTCAACGAACTCCATGGTGTGTACTGGTAGCGCAGTGTCAGCGTGTTATCAGCAAGGTGCGAAGTACGCGAACGGCGAGTTTATTCAAGTTCACCCAACATCGATTCCCGGAGACGATAAACTTCGATTGATGTCGGAATCAGCCCGTGGTGAAGGCGGTCGCGTTTGGGTTCCACGCAAACAAGGAGACAACCGATCGCCTTCAAGTATTCCTGAGGCCGAACGTTTCTACTTCCTCGAGGAGAAGTACCCTGCTTACGGAAATCTGGTACCGCGCGATATTGCGACTCGTGAAATCTTTCAGGTTTGTATCGAAGGAATGGGTGTCGGCGGCGAAAACCAGGTTTATCTGGATCTAACTCACATTCCAGCGGAAACACTCGATCGAAAGCTTGGCGCGATTCTCGAAATCTACGAGATGTTTGTCGGTGACGATCCCCGCCACGTTCCAATGCGCATCTTTCCCGGTGTTCACTATTCAATGGGCGGTCTCTGGGTCGACTTTAATCAACGAACAAACATTCCCGGACTACTTGCCGCCGGTGAATGCGATTATTCGATTCATGGAGCAAACCGTCTCGGCGCCAACTCTCTTGTGAGCTGTGTTTTTGGCGGTTTCATCGCGGCCCCTGCGGCGATCGAATATGCAAAGAACGTTGAACGAAACGGCAACGATGGCTCGAAGATTTACGAACAGGAGTTAAAACTCCAGCAAGAGATTAACGAGCGTCTAATAAAGCAAAGCGGTGACGAGAACCAATACCTCCTGCACCAGGAAATGGGCAAGTGGATGACTGACAACGTAACGGTTGTTCGTTACAACGACAAACTCAAAGCCACTGACAACAAACTCCTGGAGCTGATGGATCGTTACAAACGGATCTCAATCAATGATTCGAATCTGTGGGCCACAATGGCAGTGCCACATGCTCGTCATCTGGCCAACATGCTCGAGCTCGCTCGGGTGATCACGCTGGGCGCCTTGAATCGAAACGAATCTCGCGGTGCTCATTACAAACCCGAGTTCCCAGATCGTGATGACGAGAATTTCCTGAAGACAACGATCGCCGAATACTCAGGAGAAGGTCCTGTCTTATCGTACGATCCAGTTGACAGCTCACTGATCGAGCCGCGCAAGCGAGATTACAGCAAAGGTAAGAAAGAGTCTGCGGCCGCAACATAAAACGCATCGCAACTTGACGACGTAACGAGGCGCGAACAGATCGATAAACAAAGCGGGAGGCAAGTCAACACAACTCATGAGCACAACGCAGTCGTCCAAACCATCGAGAGTGCCTCCTAAGACTGTTGAGATTCATATCCGCCGGCGCGCTAATCCTGATTCACCGCAGTATTGGGAGCAGTTTGAAATTCCCTACCGGCCGAATCTCAACATCATTTCCTGTCTGATGGAAATCCAGAAGAATCCAGTTAATAAGACAGGTAATAAGACCACGCCGCCGGTTTGGCATATGAACTGTCTGGAACAGGTTTGTGGAATCTGCACCATGATAATCAATGGGCGCGCCCGCCAGTCGTGCTCTGCTCTCGTCGACAATCTCGATCAACCGATCAAGCTAGAGCCGATGTCGAAGTTTCCGAACATTCGCGATTTGATCGTCGATCGTTCGCAGATGTTTGACCATCTTCGTCGCGTGCATGCCTGGATTGAGCTCGACGGATCCCACGAGTTGGGTCCGGGACCGCGGATGTCAAACGAAGAAGTTCAGGAGCGTTATGCCTACTCGCGCTGCATGACTTGCGGATGTTGCCTTGAAGCTTGCCCTCAGTATGACGAAGATCACTACATTGGTCCCCAAGCCATCGCGCAAGTTCGTCTCTTCAACATGCATCCAACCGGAAAGATGACGCGGGATGAGAGACTAGAAGGCATAATGGGCGATGACGGCATAACAAACTGCGGCAACGCACAAAACTGTGTACAAGCTTGTCCCATGGCTATCCCACTCACCAAAGCAATCTATGAGGAAAACCGCGAGACTGTGTTGCACGGACTGTTTGGCTGGCTGAAGAGTTGATGTGCTCCTGTCCAGGTCTTCTGACTACGTCGTCCGTTTAACCTCGAAATTAATGCTACTAGTGCAAACCGTTTTTCGCCTTGACTTCGAAAAGCAGAACACCTAGTGTGCGCGGACGCGGATTTTCCAGACCACTTCTTAATAGCCTCGTTGCTGGAGTTAAGGGCTCTGCTTTGCTCAGACAGTCTTAACTGAAAATGCGGCGACCCCTAGTTTCTTAGATCAACCAAAACGGAGCTCGTGCGGATCCGAATAAACAGGAGACCCCTTCCGAGGAGCACACCATGAGAAAACCAGTGAGGTGGACGTTATTCTTTGCCACAATGATTTTGGCGTTATTAACGATCTCTAACCTCGCGCCGCAGAGTTCCAGCCAATCACGTTCTCAATCTTCCGCCGGAGAAGGCAGACAGAGACTCGAGCTCCGGGAGCCCCGCCAACAACCCAGAACCGGCAAGGGATCACGAGTTCAAACAACTGTCGTGGAAGAATTTGACGAGCCGGCTAACGAGAACGATGATCCGGATCTGCCACCTGGAATGGCAGGAAAGATCGACAAAGAAGCCTACCTGCGAGCCCGAGGTGACTACATCGATATGCTTCGGGGCCGTGATGGCGACGCTCCAGCCGACGCTCGTGAACTGGCGATTAAAGAGATGGAGCGATCGGAAAAGTCGTTACAACGTCGAGTGAGCCTGGGCCTGGCTTCCAATATCAACATAACTGACTGGACCTTTCTTGGACCCGCTCCTATTCCTCTTGGCCAAACAAGCACAACCCGCGTTCCCGTCAGCGGTCGCACGATTTCGATTGCGGTTCACCCAACTGATGAAAATACGGTCTACGTCGGAACAGCGCAGGGTGGCCTCTACAAATCAACTAACGGCGGCACGAATTGGAGTAAGCTCTTTGAATTCCAACTTGAGTCGTTAGCCATCGGTGCTATCACAATCGATCCGGCGGACAGCAACATCGTCTATATAGGGACCGGCGAACCAAATCTATCCGCCGACAGTTTTGCCGGACGCGGACTCTACATCATCAGAAACGCAAACTCCGCCACCCCAACATTGGCGGGTCCATATCGTCTTGATGGCGCCAACAACGACGTCTTCACCGGTCGCGCAATTGGGCGCATCATGGTGAATCCAGACAATAACAATGTCGTGTGGGTATGTACGACTTCCGGAACCGGAGGTAATCCAGGCACTTCACCAAGCCCGGTTCCACGGCGTGGCATTTATCGTTCTACGAACGCCCAGTCAGCAACTCCCACCTTTGAACAGGTACAGATAACTGGAGTGACTTCGCCAAACGATCGCAGTGTCATCGACATTGTTTTGGATCCGGCAAATCCCAATCTGCTGATCGCCGCGGTGTTGGGTGCTACCGGTGATGGCGGTCTCTACAGAACAACCAATGCCAATGATCCAGCTCCGACATTTACGAGAACACTTACCTTGCCAAACGGGGCAACTAACGGTCGCGCCGAGTTGTATCTGAACAGAAACGCCACAGGCGTCACGATCTACGCGGCCACGGGTGAGATATCGAGTGCCGTCCTTGGTGGGCCAGCCTGTGCGGCGTCAACTGCAGGCTTGTTGCGTCGCTCAACCGACCAGGGGGTTACCTGGTCGACTCCCTTGCCCGGGTCCACAGGTTTCTGTGGGGGTCAGTGTTTCTACGACATGGCAATCGTTGCCACTCCTGACAATCAAACCATTCACCTCGGTGGCGCAGCTCGCGGCGGCAGTGGTCAATGCTTAGTCGAAGTCATGAAGCGATCGACCAATGGTGGAACGAGCTTTTCTCGCAACGATGCGACGCTACACGCTGACGAACATGCCTTGGCAATCGCACCGTCTAACCCGAACGTTGTTTACACGGGTAGCGATGGTGGCATTTGGAGATCTACCAATAACGGTGCAACTTGGGTAAGTCTCAATAATGCGGATTTCAGTGCGACGCAATTCCAGGGCGTCGCCGTTCACCCGTTCGATCGGTTTTTCCTGATGGGTGGCACACAGGACAACGGAACCAATTGTCTGGCTCCAAACGGAACCACTTGGAGCCATTGCCGCGACGGTGACGGCGGCTATGCGATCATCGACGATAATGCCCTGAACACAACGAACGTGCTCATGTATCACACGTTCTTTAATCAGACGAATAACCAGATCGGCTTTGAACGCGCAAGTAGTACGGCCGCAAACGCCGATGGCCAGCTATCTGGATGGACCTTCAAGGGATGTCAGGGAACAACCAGTAACAATGGTATCGGTTGTGGGAACGCAGTGCTGTTCTATGCACCAATGGAACAGGGACCCGGTAACCCAAACACACTCTACTTTGGAACAGATCGCCTCTATCGCTCAGTGAACCGTGGAGACCTGATGAGCGTGGTGAGTCAAGCACCATTGGTAGCCGGAGTTGTCATTACCACGATCGGTGTTTCACCTCAGGACGACAACGTTCGCATCGTCGGCCTTCGCAATGGCCAAGTGTTCGCCACAACAACCGGTTCCACCACACTCACAAATGTAACTGGTGCTTTTACAGCAGCGGTCGGTAAAGCAGTCATCGATCCTAAAAACAAGTTTACGGCCTACATCACATTCACAAGCTTCTCAGTTCCACTTGGTCAGCAGATACTTAAAACTACAAACCTCAATGACCCGTCACCCACGTGGACACCGGCCAGCAATGGAATTCCGCAAGTTCCGGTGAGTTCGATCGCAGTGGATCCACAAGATTCCAACTCTCTCTACGCGGGCACAGACATCGGTGTCTACCACTCGAGCGACGGCGGAGCAACCTGGGCTCCGTACGGCGCCGGCTTGCCGCGTGTAGCTGTATTCGACGTCAAAATCTCAAACGTCCAACGCTATCTTCGCATTGCAACTCACGGGAGAGGTATTTGGGAAATTGGTATTGCCGGGCGTCAACTCCCGGCCGTGAAAACACCAACGACGACTCTCGTGGCCGAAGGTTGCGCTCCGGCCAATGGAGCTATCGACCCAAGCGAAGATGTAACCGTCAGTTTCGCTTTAACAAACGTCGGAGCAGGTCCGACCGAGAACCTGGTCGTCACTCTGTTGCCGACTGGCGGAGTTACTTTCCCGAGCGGTCCAGAGATTTATGGCGCAGTCGACGTCGGAGCTGGCGCAAGTCGTGACTTCCATTTTTCAAACAATGGCAGTTGCGGTGGCACAATCACGCTCACGTTCCATTTGCAGGATGGTATTGTTGACCTCGGAAACTTCAGTTTCACTTACACGCTCGGTGTCTTACAAACTTCAGCACCGACATTCACAGAAAACTTCGATGGTGTCACGGCACCTGCTCTCCCCGCAGGTTGGACAACAGCGAAGACCCCCCTCACCACTGGTCCGGCCTTGTGGATAACTTCGACCGCCTCGTCGCCACCTTCAGCACCGAATGCTGCTTTTGGCGCTGGCTCCACCGCACCAGGATTCAGTGAACTCGTTTCGCCGGTGATTCCAGTTCCGAACCCACCAGCCGTTGGATCATTAGCGGGAGTGCGTCTGTCATTCCGCAACAGTTACAACACGGAAAACACGTTTGACGGTGGTGTCCTTGAGATCAGCATTAATGGAGGACCCTACCAAGACGTGATCGCCGCAGGCGGTAGCTTTGTGGAAGGCGGATATAGTGGAACAATAGATCCAACTACCGACAGCGCAATTGCAGGTCGTCAAGCATGGACAGGAAGCTCCGGCGGTTTCATTACCACAACCGTCGTTCTTCCAGCTTCAGCCCATGGTCAAAATGCTCAATTGAAATGGCGGATGGTTACGGATACCGGGACGAACCCAGGTGGTGGCGGCATCCGAATCGACTCCATCTCGCTTTTCGGAGCCACCTACATTTGCTGTGGTGGACCTTGCGTCCTTTCATGTCCGGCAAACATCACGCAGCCGAATGACCCGGGAGAATGTGGTGCAGATGTAACCTATCCAGCAACCACGTTTGCCGGCAACTGCGGAACGTTAACCTCAAGTCCCGCTTCCGGCTCGTTCTTCCCGGTTGGTACAACGCAGGTTACAACTACTGCACAAAGGTTGGACGGAACGAGCGACTCGTGCTCCTTCAACATAACGGTGAATGACACCGAATTCCCGGTGGTGAGCGCTGCTACGGTCGACAAGTCACTCTTGTGGCCGCCGAATCACCAGCTGGAAACTGTGACAGTTAACTACACGGCGACTGATAACTGCTCAGTCAATTGTGTCCTGACCGTATCGAGCAATGAACCGCTCGATGGACTCGGCGACGGCGACACATCACCGGATTGGGAGGTTATCGACGCTCATCACGTTCTCTTGAGGGTGGAACGTTCTGGAACTGGTACTGGAAGGATCTATACGATTACAGTTACCTGTACAGATCCTGCCGGTAATACCGTCGTGCGAACAGTCACCGTCAAGGTACCGCGGAGTCTTGGTAAGGGAGAGCCATCAATTTAGAACCTACTCCATGAAACGACAAGGGGCGACGATCTTCGTGATCGTCGCCCCTTGTTTTTACCGATCCGTTCCTATACGCCTAGAATACTCACCAATTCCTGAACCGCTGACGCACTCTTTTGGAGCGCGATGCGTTCTTCCGCAGTCAAGTTGATCTCGATAATCTGTTCCAGACCCTTGGCACCCAACTTACACGGAACGCCAACGTAAAGACCGTTGATTCCGTACTCGCCTTCGAGATAAGCAGCACAAGGAAGGATCTTCTTTTTGTCTTTCAGAATCGACTCCGTCATTTCAACGGCTGCAGCGGACGGCGCGTAATACGCCGAGCCGCTCTTGAGTAAGCTAACGATCTCAGCGCCACCGCCGGCAGTTCGTTTCACAATGGCGTCGATTTGATCCTTTGGCAACAACTCAGTGATCGGGATACCCGCACAGGTGGAAAAGCGTGGAAGCGGCACCATCGTGTCGCCGTGTCCACCGAGCACAAACGCTGTGACGTTCTCGACTGATACATCCAGCGCCTCAGCAAGGAAGCAACGCATGCGCGCCGAATCAAGTACTCCAGCCATGCCAATCACCCGGTGTTTCGGAAAGCCAGAACGACGTAGGGCAACCTGACACATAGCATCCAACGGATTCGACACCACGATCAGAATGGTGTTGGGGGATCGACGGGCAACCTCGTCGACAACTTTAGAAACGATGTCGCCGTTCGTCTTCAGCAGATCGTCACGACTCATTCCTGGTTTACGTGCCAAACCAGCCGTGATGATCACCACGTCAGAATTCTCTGTTCCATCGTAGTTGTTTGCACCAACCAGGCGCACATCGAAACCCTCAATCGGCGCAGCCTGTGCTAGATCGAGTGCCTTGCCTTGCGGCACACCCTCAACGATGTCTACCAAAACAACATCGCCAAGTTCCTTTGCGGCGAGCCAGTGAGCAGCAGTTGCGCCAACGTTACCCGCACCGACCACAGTAATTTTCTTTCGTGCACCCATAACTTTCCATTCCTTTCGCGGACAGAAACCAGCGAGCTTCGCACGATGGTTTCAATTGATCAGTGGTTAATAATGCTTGGATTTGAAAGAGCGCGAGTTTACAAGCGCGTCTGAGAGAGTGTCAAGAAATGGATCTGCGCGCCCTGCTTGGATAAGGTCAGTACCGGAACGCGGTAGCGTCGGGTCCGTAACTCATCAATGGCGGCATCCGGTAAGGTGGACCCGACGCTACCGCGTTCCGGTACTGACCTTATCCAAGTGCGCGCGATGCTGAACGCAACCGTTCATACCACTTCGTCGAGATCGGTGAATCCGCACCGCGATTCAAAGCCGAATCTGCATGCGCAAATGCCTGTAAAAGATCCTCGTAAGTCGACTGGCCGGTTTGACGCCACGAATCTGCGAACGCTGCCATCACCTGCGGCATGTACGAATTAATCCTCAGAAAGTCGAGAATCAATTCTCGATTGGCGCTAAAGGAATGGTGCAAATCTGGCATTTCCTCGAGCACAATTGCATCAAGTTCCGGTCGTTCGAAGATCAAGCGGCCAACGCAATAAGAAAGCCCCTGTGAATAAGCGGTGACCCGATCATGTTCATCAGGATCAAAACCGGTCGTTGTTGCTATGTTGAATTTTGTAAGAAACAAATGAGTAAGCTGACCAATTTCGTCGTCCAACGGATGATCCAAGCCTGCGTGGCCGGCAGTAAGAACATTTTGGAAGGTTCGTGCTTCCGGCTCTGTTTCACGAAAGCCATTCGGTCCGTACATGGGATGGACGAACACTCCTGACAGACGAGGGTTCGCAACCAGCTCCAGAGTTGCCTCAACCGCACGCCATACACCAGCCTGGACAGATGGAATTAACCACAGCGTTGTGGGTTGTTCGAGGTTGCGACATCTGTATACGAGTTCGCAGGCGAGCTCTGCGTAGCCAGCGAGTGGTGTAGTGAGCACGACGTGTCGGGCAGTAGTAAGTGACGTGGCCAACTCATCGCGTGGCGTGTCACGCTCAACGACAGAGACGTTACTGACACCAAGGTTTGGAAGAATGTCATGACGAAGGAACCGGCCGAACTCTCCTTCGCCGCCGATGATCAAAACTTTTCTCGGATTGCTGTGCGTTTGACTACTCATGTTTGTCATGTCAGCCGGCCGCCGAGTCCCAGGTTGAGCTATCCAGTACTTTAGACACCACCGGCTTTAGCCGGGTGCAGTTTCAATTCCAACCTAACCCAACGACCTCACGATGCCTTGCGAGCCTTAAGCTGTCTCTCTGATAGGTTGAAGTTGAAACTCCACGCGACTAAAGTCGGTGGTGTCTAAAATAACCGGATTAGGTTCAAGTTTGAATCCATGACACTCCTGGACTGGCTCAAAGGTTCCAAACGCAACCCCAAGCAGAAACTCGATGACTCCCTGGATCCCGATAACCCATTTCCCGATCCAATCGAAATCGAAATCACAGACGTTTTTGACTTGCACACAATTCAGCCACGCGAGGTTAAGGCGGTGGTTCAAGAATACCTGGAGCAAGCGCACGATAAGGGCTTTCGCAGTGTGCGAATCATTCATGGCAAAGGCGTCGGCTTACAACGCGAAATGGTCCGTTCCATACTCGCCAAAACTCCGTTCGTGATTGATTGGACAGATGCGCCGCCGGAAGCGGGTGGATGGGGCGCAACGATCGTCCGGATGAAATAGATAACTAGGCCTCAGCGGCTCGCAGAATTCTTGCTCTGATTACACGTAGATCGTCGATGTGTCCTTCGTCGTGTTCGCACATCATCTCCAGCAATTTCCGCAGTGTGATTCTGCCAAGTCCTTCCATGTCGCCTTCGCGCTCAAAGTCATCAGCGGCAGTCTCCGTAAGAACTGCCACATTCTGGCGTCGCGCTGAAGTGAAAGCCTCCATCGCTTCATTCAGACTCTGTCTATTGTAATCACGCTCGATCGCCAGTCTGGCTCCGTCAATATCCGACAACATCGGCTGATCTTCATCAAGAATGCGTTGAATTCTGACTCGATACCCCGCGATCTCAATGTCGCGAAGGTGACAAACATTTTCAAGCACCGAAAACTCATCTGGTGACGGTCGGATCGCGATAGACTCGGTTGGAAGATGCTCTAGCAAGTAAGTTACTTCAACCGGTGTTTGAGCCAGCGTCGCTACCAGCTCCTTGATGGCCTTGTCATTCATGATTCGTCTTTACGTTCTACAACGTTTACCTTTAGTAGTCCCTTTCGAGCAACTGGACGCGCTCATGCTGGGACCGCAGGCGTCCCCGCCTGCCCTGGTTTCCTACAGGTACGTGGTGGGTACCCGGCAGGCGGGGACGCCTGCGGTCCCAGCATTAACGTTGTCAGTTACTCGAGGTAGCTACTAAAGGCCAACATCAGCAGCTTGATCCAACTTGAACTCGTCGTGCACGGCTACTACCGCATCCCGCATCGCCTTAGCTTCAACAACAAACGACACATTGTATTCGGATGAACCCTGCGCGATCGCAATGATGTTGATACTCGACCTGCCGAGCGCACTGAATGTGCGCCCGGCAATACCTGGCGTACCACGCATCTTCTCACCAACCACTGCCACTATCGCGATATCCGGATTCACATTGATGTGTTCGACGTCGTGATGAACCAGGTCCGCAGCGAAAGCTGAACGCAACGCTTTCACCGTCTGTGGCGCATCTGCCGATTCGACTATCAAACAGATATCATTCTCCGAAGAAGATTGCGATATCAGCAAGACATTGGCTCGCACACTCGCGACCGCCTGGAAGGTTTTGGCGGCCACACCAATTACCCCGACGATCCCACGTCCACCAATCGTGATCATGCTGACATTGGGAATCGCTGTAATAGCACGCACTCCATGCTCCGTTGGATGTCCAACTGCAGTTATCTTCGTGCCACCTTTGTCGGGTGCGAAACTGTTGCGAATCCAAACGGGAATTTGTGCCTGAACGACTGGACGAAGTGTTTTAGGGTGTAGAACTTTTGCTCCAAAGTAAGCCAACTCAGCCGCTTCGTTATAGGAGATCTCCCGTAGCAAGCGCGCGCCGGGAACCAATCGCGGATCGGCGGTGAGCACTCCGTCAACATCTGTCCAGATGATTATTTCGTCTGCCTCGAGTGCCGCGCCGAGCGTCGTGGCAGAATAATCCGAGCCTCCTCGCCCCAGTGTTGTAAGGACGCCGTCAACTGTGCCGCCAATAAAGCCCGTCACAACCGGAGTAACGCCGTCCTCCAGCAACGGTCGCAAGCGTACATTGGATCGCTCTTTGACTCGATCCATCATCGGTTCTGCTTGCAGATACTGATCGTCAGTTACAATTACATCCGTGGCTTCAACCGCTACGCTATTCAAGCCTATCTCGCGGAGTGTCGCAGCCATCAAGCGTGCAGACAATCGCTCACCAATACTTGAGACTGTAGCGTGTGCTCGCGGGGTCAGCTCACGCAATAGAGATATGCCCTGACAAAGATTTGCGACTTCGCCAGTAATCAGTTCCAGCTCCGCTTTCAACTCACTCTGGCGTGCCTCATCGGCAACCAGAACGTCTGCCGCCGCAAAATGTTGGGCCCGCAGAGTCGCAGGCAGATCGTCGACTTCACGCTGCCCATGAGCCAGATTTTGCGCCGTTGCAATCAACCGATTCGTAACCCCACTCATGGCTGAAACAACAACGACTACCAGCGATTCTCGCGCGGCGCTAGCAACAATCTCGGCGGCGCGTCGGATACAATCCGCATCGCCGACGGATGTTCCGCCAAACTTCATCACTCGAAGTGCATTTGTCATTGACAGTACTTAATTAACTCGGGGTCCACGATCGAACTCATCTCGCTTTTGTGCGTTTTTCCGCCTTCGTGTCTTCTTGGAAACCTGCTGGAAAGAATCAGTCCGGTTGGTTGTCTCTGTGTTCCTCTGTGTCTCTGCGACTCTGTGGTAAGCAAGAACCGTTTATCACCACAGAGTATCCCTGCTTGAATAAAACAAGCAGATAACAAGATGAAACTTTAGAGGCGTAACTCCTTGCTTTTTAATTAATTCGGTAATTAATTCGGTGCGCTTAGTAGCAAATCAGTTTCTAAGAAGTCAAAGCGCAGCAGAGCCACAACCAAATTGATTTGCGAAGTGGACCACACCGCAAGTGGTTCCCACCCCCGCAGGGGTGACATGTTTATGGATCACGGAAGAACAAAGCTCCGCACTCCGTTAGGAGTGCCATGTTAATCGCCAGCACAAGGAGGGCTCTCGCTGTCTCGATCTATAGACATCGCACTCCTGACGGAGTGCAGGAACTTCTAATCTCCTGTGCGCTATAAACATTGCACTCCTGGCGGAGTGTGTAGTATCGGCTAGTCCCTAAATGCTCTACCGACTTAGGAAAGCTTCTCAATCGCTAATCGTTTAGACTAAAGCCGTGCTCTCATCTGCTTCGATAGCTGTCGATATGGGACTCACGCCATCCTTCATCAACTTATACTCGACCGAGTCAACCAAGGCTCGCCAACTAGCCTCAACAATATTCGCCGACACACCTACCGTCGCCCATTTTGTCGTACCGTCGCTCGAAGTGATCAAGACTCTAACCAAACTCGCCGAACCAGACAACGGGCTTTGCAACACTCGTACTTTGTAATCAACGAGATGGACTTTCTCCAATGAAGGATAGAATCTTGCGAGCCCTCGATGTAATGCACGGTCTAGCGCATTAACCGGGCCATTGCCGCTTGCCGCTGAATGTTCCTCGTGATGGCCAACTCTAATTTTCACAGTGGCCTCGCTCATGGGCATCTCGCTACCCTGGTGTTGATCTATGACGCGGAAGCTGATTAGTTCAAAATAAGGCTCCGACGAGTTGTGCACTCTGTTTACAAGCAGCTCGAAGCTTGCCTCCGCAGCCTCAAACTCAAAACCAGCGTGTTCCAGGCGTTTTAGTTCTTCAAGCACAACTTGCTCGCTATTCAAATCAATGTTTAGCTCGCGAGCTTTGGCAACGAGATTGCCGCGTCCTGACAGATCTGAAACTAGAACTCTGCGACGATTGCCAACGGATTCCGGTGGAATGTGTTCGTACGTCCGGGGATTGCGTTCAACTGCTGCGACGTGGACGCCACCTTTATGTGCAAATGCACTATCACCTACGAAAGCGGCAGTGGACTGCAGCGACAGATTCGCAATTTCGCTAACCAAACTGGCGGTCTCACGCAAGCGACCTAGTCGCTCACGTCCGACCACTTCTCTTCCAAGTTTAAGTTCGAGATTGGGGATCACCGAGCAGAGATTTGCGTTTCCGCAGCGCTCGCCGTAACCATTGATCGTTCCCTGAACATGTGTAACACCTGCAGTAACCGCCGCCAGAGTATTCGCGACCGCCAACTCTCCATCGTTGTGGCAATGAACACCGAGTGCCACTTCGATTTGCTCCGCCACAACCAGCGTCGCGTCTGTGACTTCATCTGGCAAACTTCCACCGTTTGTATCGCACAGGACAATTCGCTGCGCGCCACCTGTCACAGCTGCACGAAGAGTATCAAGGGCGTATTCCTGATTTGCCCGATAACCATCGAAAAAGTGTTCGGCATCATAGACAACCAAGTCCGCGCGTTCCGAAAGATACCGAACCGAATCCTCAATAAGATCGAGATTCTCCTCTCGACTAATCCTTAATGCGTCTTGTACATGTAGTTCCCACGTCTTGCCAAAGATCGTTACGACTGGAGTGCCTGCTGAGATTAGGGCCTGGATACTTGGATCTTGATCGCAGGAGAGACCTCTTCGTCGCGTTGCACCAAAGGCTGCAACACGCGCGCGACTTAGCTTGAGACTACGAGCTTCCTCAAAGAAGGCGACGTCGCGAGGATTCGAGCCAGGCCAACCTCCCTCAATGAAATCAATGCCGAGCTCGTCAAGCATCGTCGCAATCTGAAGCTTATCCGGCACCGAAAAGTTGACGGCCTCACCCTGGGTCCCATCCCTTAAGGTTGTGTCGTAAATCTCGATTCGATTACGCATGAATGTGTTTTAGTGAACTAGTCCGGCTGTCTGCGCAACAAATGTCAACCAGTCACGGTAACGCTCGTTTCGTCCAGCGGTCGCGGAAAAGAAAACACTCTGGATCGCTTGCGTGATTGGGCCGGGCTGTCCTCCATTCATCAAAGTGCCGTCAACTTCACGAATTGGTGTGACCTCAGCCGCGGTACCGGTAAAGAACGCTTCATCAGCCTGTAGCAGATCATCGAGAGAAAGCGGACCAACATTTACGTCGTAGCCCAGGTCGTGCGCGATTTGAATCACGGCATTACGTGTTATGCCTAACAGAATTGAATGCCGCTCATCGTTTGTAGACAAGTGTCCGTCTCGCACCACAAAGAGATTCTCACCAGATCCTTCGGCAACATTTCCAGCTGTATCGAGTAACAATGCTTCGTCAAATCCTCGACTCACAGCATCGCGCACGGCAAGTATCGAGTTAACGTACTGACCAGAGGCCTTTGCGGTTGTCGGCATCATATCGGAGTGGAACTTCTTCCAAGGTGAGACCGTGACCCTAACTCCGTGTTCCAAACCCTCGGCACCCAGATACGGAGCCCACGGCCACACGAGAATTACGGTCTCAACGGGACACCTCGCAGGATGAAGACCGAGCGAATTGCTGCCGTAGAAACAGAGTGGACGCACGTAACAACTCTTAAAGCCATTTCGATCGATTAGTTCGCAAACAGCTTCACTGAGATCTTCGCGCGAATAAGGGATTTGCATTCCGTGGACAGCGGCCGATTCATAAAGCCGATCAAGGTGTTCATCTAGCCGAAATACTGCGGGCCCATCCGGCGTCTCGTAGCAACGCATCCCCTCAAATACGCCACTGCCGTAGTGCAGCGCGTGAGAGGACACGTGTGTGGTTGCCTCTTGCCACGGAATAATCCGACCGTTGCGCCACACCCATTTAGACTGGTCAAACGTCATAATTCGCTCCCTGGCCTTAAGATCGGCATGAATTAGCAAAAAGGCCATCAACTCTGGTTGATGGCCCGTTAAGTACTCAGGAGTTGGTCAGGCCATCACGTAGAATTAGCCCGAATACCAATGATTGTCAGTGTAAGACGGAGTGTGATGAGCCCTATGAACCTGGCCGCAGGCCGATCCTTGAAGGACAACAGCATGTTGAAAGCAACCGAGGTGTTCATCGCGTCATTCATTCGGGGAGACTTACTCCATCCTTATTTCTACTCTAGCCCGCCAGTTCGGTCTTTGCATAATTGATTATTTTTAGCTGATCATAAATGAGTCAGTAGCTACGATGCCCTTCAGTAGGTAGCTACGATGCCCTTTAGTAGCTAGTTAGGGGAAGTAGGCACGTCGAGGCTGGGACCGCAGGCGTCCTCGCCTGCCTGGTTCCCTCTACGTACCTGGTGGGCACACAGCAGGCGGACGCCTGCGGTCCCAGCCTCGACGTGCCTACTTCCCCTAACTAGCTACTAAAGGGTAACCCCGTGTCTCAAGCGTCGCTTAATCCTGATTTCATTGGACTGCTTTACACCTGCGCGCATGGCCCCGTACACTGGGCCGTGCCAGCCAGGTTAACCCCACTTAGACAGGAGAATTGACCCTTGAACTCCTCGCGCTTGAAAGCTTCTCTCTTTACCTTTGCTCTATGCTCAGTTTCACTTCTCTGCCTCGATGCGACACTAGCTCAACAAACCTCAGCGCCATCAGCTGCGAAGTCAACACAGAAGTCGGATGTACCAAAGCCAAAGGAGGAGGCGCCCGATTACTCTCAAGAGGCATTGGTCATCGAACAAATGAAGTTGTCGTATCGGTTCGAGAAAGATGGAACTGGAATTCGTGAGCTGAGCTTCCGCGGACGAGTTCAAAGTGAGGCCGCCATCGAACAGTTTGGCCAGTTGGTGCTTCCTTACAGTTCTGCAAACGAACAACTCGATATCGATTTCATTCGCGTGCGCAAACCAGATGGTAACGTCATTGCATCTACCGCGAGTGACGTTCAGGATCTAACAGCTCCCATCGCGCGTGAAGCACCGGTGTATACAGATCTGCGACAGAAACATGTAACCGTGCGTGCGCTGCGCCCAGGAGACACGCTCGAGTATCACGTTGTTTGGCGAATCGGTACGGCTCTAGCTCCAAATCACTTCTGGCTCGAACATGATTTCATTGAGCCGGGCGCGCTAATTGTTCTGGATGAGCAGCTGGAAGTTAACGTTCCGCGTGATAGCAAAGTAAAACTGAAAACCGAACCAAGCAAAGATCCTTCTATCAAGGAACTAGACGATAGGCGCATCTATTCATGGAAATACGCAAGCTTGAAGCGCCTGAACAAAGAGGAAGACGAAGACAAAAAGAAGAAAACACCTGATGATGATGAGCCGAAGCCGCCGCAGGTTCAGATGACAACTTTTCAGAGTTGGAGCGAAGTTGGTGATTGGTATGAAGGCCTGGAACGTGAAAGAGTCACTCCCGATGAAAAGATACGGGCAAAAGTAGCGGAGCTGGTGAGCGGGCGAACTACCGAACAAGAAAAGATCCAAGCTCTCTATGAATTTGTGGCAAAAAACTTTCGCTATGTCAGTCTTTCACTTGGCCAAGGACGCTACCAGCCTCATGCGGCAACTGAAGTGTTTGCAAACCAGTACGGAGACTGCAAGGACAAACACACCCTCCTATCATCTATGCTCATCGCTGCAGGACTTCGTGGCTATCCAGCCCTAATGAACTCACGACGAAAGATCGATGCGGAAGTACCTTCGCCGGGCCAGTTTGATCACGTAATCACCGCAGTTCCTCTGACAAATGAAACCTTGTGGATGGATACGACTGCCGAAGTGGCGCCCTTCCGTTTGTTGTCGCCGCAGCTACGCGACAAGAAGGCCCTGGTTGTTCCCGTGAGTGCCCCGGCAAAGCTGGAAACGACACCGGCCGCACCACCCTTTGTCTCAACTGAACTGATAGAGATAACTGGTGAAGTAAGTGAACTCGGCAAGTTAACAGCCCATTCGCACCTGAAATTGCGCGGCGATTCGGAAATGTTTTTCCGAATGATGTTCCGGCGTACGCCAAAGAGCGATTGGAAAAGAATTGGCTACTACCTCTCAGCTGTGGCCGGAGCTCGCGGCGGTGAAGCGAAGGAAATCAAACCGAGCGATCCGTCAGCACTGGAGGGCCCGTTCGAAATCGACTACGACTTTTCCGACGATAGTTTTCTCGACTGGTCGAGTAAGAAAGAAAAGATCACTCTGCCGCTTCCAACCGTTCACCTGCCAACGATAAGCGCTGACAGACAAGAGAGCTCAAAACCAATTCAACTCGGACCGCCACTCGATCTCGTTTATCGGTTGAAATTAACCTTCCCGGCTAAATACCAGAGTCGAATTCCCCTTCCTCTAAAGGTGACCCGGGACTATGCCGAGTACAGCTCGAGTTACAAGCTCGAAGGAAACACGCTTACCGCCGAAAGAAGATTTCACTCTAACCGCCACGAACTTCCGGCCGACCGAACACAAGACTACATAGCGTTTGCAGCAGCGGCACGTGCTGATGAAGGGCAAACGATGTCAGTCGAAACTGAGGTCGCCGGAACTCCAGCAATTCCCACGACGGTAAAAGTAGAGGACTTGCTTCAGGCGGCAGAAGCAGCTGCCAAGAATGAAAACTATGAGTTGGTTGAAAACCTGCTGAAACGCGTCCTGGAGAAGGAACCAAAGCACAAAGATGTTCGCCGGCAATTGAGTTGGGCGCTGTTTGCTCAACGGAAATATGACGAGGCGATTAGTGCTTTGGTCGAGCAAACCAAAATCAATCCGTTCGACAACTATTCTTACAACCTGATGGGTCGAGTTTACTGGGCTCAGGAGAAATATTCTGATGCCGAAACCTCATTCCGCAAACAACTTGAAATCACACCACTCGATGCGAACGCACACACCAACTTGGGGCAAATGTTGGTTCAATGGCGGAAGTACAAAGAGGCGATTCCGGAGTTGGAGCAGGCAATTTCTCTGAATTCCGACGCGGAAATGCTTTACGTCAGCGTTGGTCACGCATACTTGAATGTCGGTGAATCTGCGAAGGGCATTCAGGCATTCGAAAAAGCCATCAAGTTGGCTCCGGGCCCATTAGTTTGGAACGATGTCGCGTACAACCTGGCGTTGAGCAAACTGCAGCTCGACAAAGCTCAGCAGTATGCCGAATCTGCTGTGACCACAACGGCGGCTGAACTACGAAACGTAGAAATCGAGCAACTCACCCTTCGCGATCTCGGGCGGGTGTCATCATTGGCCGCTTACTGGGACACGCTCGGTTGGGTGTATTACCAGAAAGGTGAAGTTGAAACGGCAGAAAAGTATTTACGCGCCGCTTGGACGCTGGTGCAACACAGCGAGGTTGGAAGTCACCTTGCCGAATTACTGGAGAAGGCGGGAAAGAAAGAAGACGCAGCCCGAATGTACGCTTTGGCCGCAATGTCAACGCGCGTAGTACCGGAAGCCAATGAAGGTTTGATCCGGCTTGTAGGTAAACCAAAAAGTGAAGCAATGCTCAAGGACGCGTTTGAGGAGTCACGTGAGTTAAGAACAATCAAGTTTGCGTCTGGACAAAAGAACCTCAAAGCGAGTGAAGCACAATTCTACGTGGTGCTGGTTCCTGGCACTCAACGCAATTCCCAAGTCGTGGAGGTGAAGTTTATTGGTGGCGACGAGAAGCTTGTCCCAATTAGCGCGGGATTAAGAAACGCAAACTTCAATTTCACTTTTCCAGACAGCACCAGCACAAAGATTGTCCGACGGGGAACGCTGTTCTGTAACGCAGCGAACGGCGAGTGTTCTTTCATCATGATCAGCCCGGAAGGAATTCTATCGGTGGAGTAGGAGAACTCTATTTGGACAAGGTCAGTACCGTAACGCGGTAGCGTCGGGTCTGTATTATCTGAGAAGGCTTGGATCGGTTACGGACCCGACGATACCGCGTTACGGTACTGACCTTGTCCAAGTAGAATCAGGATCCAGAATCAGTGTTTCGAGGAGTTGCAGGTTGAAGGTTTTTCGTTTACACGACGGCTCCTGGCATCGCATTCCGGCTCGCGCGGAAACCACCTGACGGCGCCCTTTGTAAGCTGGACTATATCTATTGGTGTACCAGCCTCGCGGTTATCTTCAATAGAGATTTCCAGGATGTGCTGAACTCCCGCAACCGCACCCTTGGCCCAGAAACTGGACCTGTCGAGCAGTGCCTTTGCCCGGTTACTGACTCCCACAGCGATCCGCTGAGCTCGCTTCACATCTCCAATCAGGGTAATGGGATGTTTATCAAGAACGATCGAGCCATCCGGAGCATCTTTTGGCGTTAAAGCCGAGGCGACGAGTTCCGGCTGGTCGTTGAATCTCACAAAGACCATGTTGATGGCGGCTCCTCGCTTGAAAACTTCATAACGATCTCGATTCTTCGTCCTTAGCTTTTTTAGTACATCAATGAGTGGCTGTTCGATGAGTTGTTCGAATCTTGTTCGCGCTTCAACCAGCGTTTGTGATCCCTTCATAGCTTTCTCGGCAAACTCTCTTGGATCAAATGCTCCATACTCCGCGAGACCTGCAGAAGCTACGAACGTATCTCCAATTCTAAATATCTTGCATACGCAAACGGTGTCGCCTGTTTCAGCCGTTCGCTTGCTGTCAGTTCCAATAACTACTTCATTAGCAGTAAATCTGACGTACAGAACCGTTGCTTTGGTGTCGTAGCAGGTGACCATGATGAGAATTATCAATGTCCATTTGTGAAAGTTAGTTTTCATATTCACGGTTAAGAAGTTTTTAGTTTGGGGGTGAGGCAATTTTAGTGAACCACTGTGTGGTTTCCGTTGCTTTGTGGTGAAGTTTCTCTGGTGCTGTGAGCACAGTCAGAAATAACAAGAAAGGGCACCTCCTTGGAGTGCGGGGACTTGTCACCGCTTTGGTACATAGCGTTGTAGATGGTGAGATTCGCCGTACCAAAGCGGTGACAAGTCCCCGCACTCCAAGGAGGCGCCAGGTTTTGCACACAGTTTGTTCTGCGTTATGTTACGGATGGGCGGTCTCTGACTAGTTACGCTTCACTATAACGCCTTAAGAGAATAACTCGTGTGAAAACATCCTCAAGATCCAATTCTCTCACCTGCTCAGTCATGCTTTTATCTGTGGCTGTTGTCCAATTGTTTTGGGCGGCCCAGGCGACTGCCAAGGTCGACAACCTCGTGGTCTCGACGCACGCCGGCAAAGTCAAAGGTCTTCTGCGACCCTCCGGTGGAGCGGAATTCCTGGGCATTCCCTATGCTCAAGCACCTGTTGGAGAACTCCGGTGGCGTGAACCCTTACCAGTGAAGCCATGGACCGGCATACGCGAAGCTACTGGATTCGGCGCACCCTGCGCACAGCCGATACTCGGCGAATGGAACAAACACGAGTCAGAAACCAGTAAAGAAGATTGTCTGTTCCTAAACGTGATTACGCCCGCATGGCCGGCAAGAAACCGTTTGCCGGTGATGGTCTGGATTCATGGAGGAGTGAATACCGGGGGCAGCGGATCGAGTTCGCTCTACAAAGACGGAACCCTGGTCCAACACGGCGTAATCCTGGTGACGATCAATTATAGACTTGGCGTCTTCGGCTTTTTCGCACATCCCGGTCTTACACGTGAGTCTCCACATCATGCCTCAGGCAATTACGGTCTCATGGATCAGATCGCTGCATTGCGTTGGGTCCAAAACAACATTGCCAGGTTCGGGGGCGATCCAAAGAACGTCACAGTTTTTGGACAATCCGCCGGTGGGCAGGATACAAGCCTGCTCATGACGTCGCCTCTAGCAAAGGGGCTGTTTCATCGCGCCATCGTTCAAAGTGGATCGGCAATTAATCCTCCGTGCCCGACCCTTGCAGACAGTGAACAAATAGGCCGGAGATTAGCGTCGACTCTTAAGGCTCCAACGGGTGAGGCTACGATCAAATATCTACGCCAGTTGCCGGTTCAAGAGTTAATGAAATCAACCGCCCTACAAGACCCAACCGAGCCTCCGATACTAGGACCAAACGTTGACGGTTGGGTGATCACAACTTCTCCGACTAAAGTCTTCTTTGAGAAGCGGCAAGCGCGTATCCCATTAATCATAGGAACTACAACCCGAGAGTTCGGTTTCTCTGCACCTGCAGAGGCAGTCCGTAAGTTTATTGAGAACGTCACCGGGAACTTGTCAGTTCCTGCTCTCTCACTCTATGGACTCTTTGACAAAGGTGAGGGAGTTAATGATCCCATCTACGGCTCAGCAGGCGACCAGTGGTTTGCGGACTTGCTATTCCGGTGTCCGGCGACGACTCAGGCGGCATGGCATTCGACCATCCACCAGTTGACCTATCAGTATGAGTTCGCGCACGCGATTCCCGGACAAGGGAGCGCAGTGCATGCTTCTGAATTGCCCTATGTGTTTGGCTTCTATCCTAAGACAGGTAACCCTTCGGAGAGTTTTAGAGAAACCGCATACAAGCTCGCTGATCTGATTGAGACTTACTGGACCAACTTTGCCAAGCATGGCAATCCAAATTCTGGCGCGGTTCCTAACTGGCCTGAATTCATCTCTTCGCACCGCTTTATTAGATTTACCCAGGCGGGGCGTGTGACGATAAGTTCGGAACTGCGCCGACCGCAGTGTGACCTCTTGCGCGAGGTGTTCATGCGAACCGTGAACAAAGAACCGTAAGAAAGGTTACACGCGCTCGACTTTACTTCTCCTTCCGAGCCTACTACTGAAGTTAACTGGGATACTGTCTGAGTGTGAGGAAGAAATCCACAGGCAGGATCCTGCCAATGGAATAGGCAAACACCTCCATTGTTCGATCCTGCCGACACCGCTATTCTGCTGTGAGAAGACTTTGTCACCCGTTAGGCCAAAATCGTGGGATAGGAAATACCGCCTGACGATTGAATTGCCTGTTCTCCCCGGAGCGCAAAACTAAATGACCATTTCAATCAGATTCTTTGGCTACGAGTTTCGTCTGAGCGTTAAAAAACTAATTAGGATACCGGTTGAAAGATTGTGTGATTAGTTCTCGGCCCAAGACCCAGAATTTGTGAATGGTTGGGCTGGAGTTGCTGAATCGTAAAGGCGGTCTCCAGGTTTGGGGTCTAAAGTCTTCTACGAATTCTCACCCGAGAAAATCCAAACCTACCCTGTACCTAAAGACCGCCTTTCTCAATTCCGCGATTGCAAACGCGATTATCTTCGACGGCGCGAAGCTGCGCGCAACTGCCTGATTTGTCCTTTCAGTTGTTCAATCTGGATCTGCTGTTCTTTGATGGCGTTGAGCATGGTCCAGATGATTGGATCGTTGTTGATTTGCAGGTAACCGTTTGCATTTCTGGATACCGCTTCTGGAACAACCTGTTGCACTGCCTGGGCTCCAAAGCCAATATACTCTCCCGCCGAGTTAATGCCAGCGCCGTTGTTCCGTTTGTATTCGTACCGTAGTGGCTGCAACTGCAGAACGGCATTGAGTCCCCGGTTGAAACGGCCCTTGATATTTTTCAAACGCTCGTCCGAGAAGATATCCCAGGATCCACCACCCGGCTTGTTGGCGGTTCCGTTGACCGAAAGAGTAGCAGTCGGCGCCGTGGTCAAAATCCCAACACTGCCAGCCGACGTAATCGTGACGCGATCTGTGGCACTCGTCCGCAACGTCATCGAACCCGCTTCCTGGTTTTCAAGAAAGGTGTTTACTCCTGCCTGAATAAACTGGAAGCCATCAGCAGAAGTTGAGCCGCTGACATTATCGGTTATCTGGAAGACCGTGTTTGCAGCCGAGTGAACCTGGAGCTGTCTAGTAGGACTGGCTGTGCCAATACCGACGAAGCCGTTCGCTGCGATGTCAATTGAGCTGGTCGGTGCGCCGGGCCGGATGCGAAAGGGAAGACGCGAACCGCTAGTTACATCACGGACAAAGAAATTAGCCTCATTAGCAGCCACGTCCCATGTTTGGGCAGTAAACCCGCCGCTATTATTCTGTTCGAATCTCATGGCCGGAGTGTCAGTTGTATTCACGTGCACATCTAACACGGGCGTAGCCGTTCCAACGCCAACGTTGCCACCGCTGCTAACTCTGAGCGAATTAGCGGGAGCGCCAGCGTCAACTTCAAACACAATAGTTCCGGTTTCAGAGTTTCCAGTTCCTCCTTGATCGACGAACGCCAGAAAGCTTGCACCACCACTGGCTGAACTGTTTGCCCTTATCTGCCAGTTGTTGGTCGCAAACCCGGCTGACGTACTTGTGTCGTCAAACTGGATACGCGTGTTGTTCTCCTTCACTCGAATCGTGTCGAAGCCAAAGACTTCGCCGTTAACACAATCGAGCCCGACGCATGCGCTGCCCTGCACGATCAGGTCGTCAGCGATCACAAAATCAAACATCATCGCCGGTGCTGGATGGTGGTGCCGAGTCTTAGGAATAACCGCGAAGGGTGTGGCGAGGTTTGATTGCCCTCCGCCCTCGTTTGCGGCACGTCTCCCATTACCTTCTATAGCGCCCGGTACATAGGTAGCACCATTCACAATGGAGAACGAACCCGACTGTACGAGAGCGTCACCATTGCTCTGTTTTCGCGATGCACGGAGAGCTTCAGGCGCATCGTCGCGGCGTGCTTCCTTGGCTAGCTTCGAAAGCGAAGCAGCTGCCAAGCGCAACTCGTAAGTGTAGACGCCGTCTGGCAAGCGGGCGCCGTCATTATCTGAGAGAGTGAAATCAATGGTGGATCCCGATTTAAACTCGCGCGTAAAAACACGACCATCGGGGCCGGAAATAGTTAGGGTTGCGGATGCGTATGAAATCTTCGCGTCCAATCTAATACTTGAACCTGCAGAGGTCAGGCTGGCCAATGTCGTGTCTCTCGAATCCGAACTAACCGCCTGAGCCAGCGTGTTAGTCTGCAACCCTGCCAGAACAAACACGGTGAATATCGCTATCGCTAAAGTTTTTTGACTTTTCATTCAGACACCTCCTAGTGGTGATTCGGGAAGCCACCAGCAAACGAGGTAAGCATAGTTGCTATGGACCAGTGGCCGAGGCTAATGAGTGTGAAACAGCGTGGTTCTTAACAAACAACGGGTTGTTGTGTCAAGGAAGTTGGACGTGAAGTGAAGACGATCCTATGAACTGATGATAGTGAAACGGCAATTTATCATGCCTGAATCCCTCCGTCTGTTTTTTCTTGCGTTAGGTTGACAATGCCGACTCAGTCGTTGGCAGGTAGATGAATAGTGAAAGCCACTACAGATTCATTGCCGTCAGTGACCTTCACAATCTGCTTCAGGGTGGGCAAAAGGCGCACCGCTTGCCGCGGGGGCGGGTGATAAACGTTTAGTGTGATCTCATAAGTTCCTGCTGCCAATCCGGAGATTACGAATCGTCCATCTTCATCAACTTGCGCGTAGCCGTTCGAGAAACGTAGCTGGTTAGTGATTGAAGCAAGGATTCGTGCGCCTACCGGCAGAGTTTCCCCTTCGACCACCAGGGTATTAGTCTGCGCGGTCGCGAAGCTGACGAAACCGCCGTTGTTCGTATTGTTCGCAGGTCGGCCGTAAACAACGTGTATTCCCGCTAGTGGCTGCCCCGTAACGGCATCAATCACGCGGCCACTAGCGCCGTACGTTGCGATGCTCTGCCCGCGCGTTTCGCTGAACCGTAGAACACTGGAATCACCCAGTGCTTCGTCCTTTAAGTTCGATTCAATGAAGGCCTTGGAGGTCGTAGCTTTTGGAATTATTAATAGCGTCCCGGTGATGATCGCCGCCATCATTAAGGCAGCGCGAATGATGATTGATGAAAATGTGCTGCGAGTCAGAGAGAACATTTCAAGCACCCTTTGGAAGGCATTATATAACCGATTCGAATTGCGTAACATCTCTCAGTAAGATTTACCGATGGCTTTCTTGGTTGCTCACGGCTCGTGCCACAGACACCAATAAAAATTGCGGGACAAAGCAGGCAACGAGGGACGCGAGGTTCTGATTTGCTCAGAAAAATGGTGCCCCCGGCGCGATTCCAACGCGCGACCTTCCGCTTAGGAGGCGGACGCTCTATGCAGCTGAGCTACGGGAGCACAAAGAGGAGTGAATCGTAAATCGTAAATCGTTAATCGTAAAGTCAGCGATTAGTAGTCAAGCAAGTGGTACGTGGACACTAGATAAGAGGTCCCGTAGTTTTTGATCTGAACTTAGGGTCCGTTTTTGCCAGGACTACTCGCGCTCGATCCAACGCATAGAAAATATCCTCGCAGAAGTTCTCCCTTCCAAGAGTCTCACCAAAACCCGTTCGGTCCATTAATTCACGTACGTTCGGTCGAGCGGCTGAGATGATCAAGACAATACCGCGTCTCCGCGTGCTCTCGAGCAATTCCTCCAGGGTGTGTAATCCACTTGCGTCGATAGTCTGGACATGTCGCATACGCAGAATCAACACCCGTGGCCGCTTTTCCACGCTGCGCATTGCGTCTTTGAACCGCTCAATCGCGCCAAAGAACAGAGAACCGTAGATCTCAAATACTTCAACATTGGGCGGCACGTCGAGTTTCGAGATATCACGCGTTTGAGTCTCATCCTCATCGCGAAGTGTTTCAGTGACCTGGGTTACCTCGGTTGCATTCGACATCCGCTGCATAAACAGAAATGTCGCCAGTAACACTCCGACCTGAATGGCCACGGTTAAATCAATTAATACCGTAAGCAAAAACGTAGCGAGCAAAACAATCGTATCGCTCTTGGAGCCACTTAAAAGGTCTTTGAACTCTTTCCACTCACTCATGTTGTAAGCAACAACGATCAGTATTGCTGCGAGCGCGGGCATTGGTATGAACGCAGCGTACTTACCTAAAAACAAAAGGATCAATAACAACACAAGCGCATGGACCATCCCGGCAATTGGCGTTCGGCCGCCGCTCTTGATATTGGTCGCCGTGCGGGCGATCGCTCCCGTCGCTGGAATGCCGCCAAAGAGGATCGAACCAATGTTGCCTGCGCCTTGGGCAATTAACTCCATGTTTGAACGATGACGAGTTCCGAGCATGCCATCGGCGACAACAGCCGCCAGCAGTGACTCAAGTGCTGCAAGGAAGGCAATCGTGACTGCGGGCGAAAACATTTGCTTCACAAGCGACAGAGTGACTAGAGGAAGATGCGGTGCCGGAAGGCGATTGGGAACACTCCCGAAACGGCTTCCGATTGTATCGACTGGAAGGTTGAGGATCTTGACAACAAAAGTGGCCACAAGGATGGCGACCAACATCCCCGGCACACGATGAGTCACTCTCGGCCAAAGAACGATTATCAAAAGCGAAAGCATACCCACGCCAACGGCATTCACATTCAACTCGGCCAAGTGCTGGCGATAAGCAATTAATCTCTCGAGAAACCCTGCAGGTGGTGAACTGAGGTGAAGTCCGAGAAAGTCGCCGACCTGGGACGAGAAAATGATCAGCGCTATGCCTGTGGTAAACCCTATCGTAACCGGATACGGAATGAATTTCAGCAGGGCACCCATGCGGAAGAGTCCCATGAGGACTAGAAGAATGCCGGCAATCAGGGTTGCCACAGCGAGCCCGTCGTAGCCGTACTGGCGAACGATGCCGTAGATGATGACCACGAAGGCGCCAGTCGGTCCGCTGATCTGCGCCCTTGAACCACCCAGTAGTGAAATCAGAAAGCCAGCGATGATTGCCGTGAATAATCCCTGTTCTGGTTTGACGCCAGAAGCGATCGCGAAGGCGATAGCGAGTGGAAGAGCCACGATGCCGACAGTAGTGCCGGCTGCTAGGTCGGAATAGAACTGCTTGAGAGAATAACCTTCGCGGAAGATTGTAAGGATCTTCGGCTTTAGTCGTTTGTGCATTTAGGGATTTGTCGCTGGGTTGGTCCTTAGGTTTTGTCTTTAGGTCTTCGAAGAATGACACAAAGATTCCAAGACCCAAGGCCTGACGAAAGACCGGTTTACTCCTGATACTTGATCAAAGACCTTACATCATAACCTGTCAACTTCTGTCGTCCCGGCAGGAACTCCAATTCGACAACAAACACCAAACCCACAACTGTGCCGCCGAGTTGTTCGACCAGATCTACGACCGCGCGAGCGGTACCGCCGGTGGCCAGCAGGTCGTCGGCGATGATGACTCGGTGACCATCACCGATTGCATCACGATGAATCTGCAAAGTGTCCTGGCCATACTCGAGATCGTAAGAGATCGATGCGCACTCAGCAGGCAACTTCTTCGGTTTGCGAACAGGGACAAACCCAGCTCCCAAGTGATAAGCAAGGGCTGGAGCGAAGATGAATCCACGGGCCTCAACACCGATCACCGAATCCACCCTTTGTCCCTCAAATTCAGAAGCCAGGGCATCGACAGTATTGCGCAGACCCTCCGGATGCTTGAGTAGGGTGGTGATGTCGTAGAAATTGATTCCAGGTTTAGGGAAGTCTGGGACCTCGCGGATGAGCTGTTTTAGGTGATCCATATGGTCGTTGGTTTTTCTGGTGAATTCATTGGGCAGTCAAAAACAAATCATTTTCCATGTATCATTGGACATTTCTCATTTTGTCATTTTTGAAGAAATGGTCTTGGGTCTTTGGAGTTGGGCGCTGGATGCGGCGTTCCAAAGTTCCTTCGAAGACCCAAGGCCGAAGGCCAAAGGCCGTTTTTCAAAATGACAAATGAGAAATGTCAAATGATGTATGGAAAATGATCTTTTTTTACTAAAGTGCCGATTTCATCAAAGGCCATAGCCTATCTTTCAATTCGGAAACTAGAGTACCTTCCCGTCGGTTCGAGGCTAATTTCTTCAAGTTGCGCTACAAGTGCCCACTGTGGGCCAGTCGCCAAGTCGTGTTTGAATGCTTCGACACTGTTTGCTGAGCCTTCGGCAAACGCTTCGACGGTTCCATCAGGACAATTACGAACATAGCCAACCACCTGATGTCTTGCGGCTGCACGTTGTGCGAAATACCGATAGCCAACGCCTTGTACATCACCACGTATCAAAAACTTTCGCGCAACTCCTTGCATGATGCCTCGCCTGCGTCTTGGTTGAGCCGAACAAAATGCATTTTGCCAAAGGTTCGTCAAGAAGCCCAGCGGGCCACATTCAGGGCCCTCCTTCGAGTGCGGTAACCTGTTACCGCTTTGGTACAGCGAGACTCAAACTGACCCCACCATGACCAAAATGAAAAATGGATTCCAAGAAGCAGGGATTGATTGGGTCTAACTGAAGAGTGTCTCCTTAAGAGCCGGGAGGCAACGTTTCTCTTTACCAAAGCGGTAAGGCTACCGCACTGCACTCCAAGGAGACGCTAACGTTTCGGCAGGTGGATCGTGAACCTGCTTCCCTTACCCAATTCCGAAGCAACAGTAACTGCGCCGCCGTGCAACAGCGCCAAGTGTTTGACTATCGCTAAGCCAAGGCCAGTGCCACCCAGGTCGCGCGAACGAGCACGATCGACTCGATAGAAGCGTTCGAAGAGACGCTCGAGATGCTGCGCCGGAATTCCTTCGCCGTTGTCTGCCACAACAATCTTGTCGCGCGCATCCGATTCATAGCTAATGGTAACCACGCCACCCTCGCTGCCAAACTTGATCCCGTTGTCGATGAGGTTTGTTATCATCCTTTCCAAACGACGCGCGTCAGCATGAACAACAACTTCTGCAGGAACGTTATTAGCCAGCGAAATGCCCTGCCCGGCCGCTTTCCCCGTCAACGAAGAAATCACTTCATTAGCTAAACTCGCTAACTCAACCGGAGCCACTCTCAGTTGAACGTTGCCACCTTCAATTGCCGTTAGTTCCAGGATGTCGTCAATCAGTCCGTGCATGCGTGAGGCGTTCTTGCTGATGATTGAGAGGAAGCGTTGACTGCTTTCGCGATCTTCCAGTGCGCCGTTTTGGAGTGTCTCTACAAACGCCAGGATCGACGTCAACGGAGTACGCAGCTCATGCGACACGTTTGAAAGAAACTCACGGCGGACAAGTTCAAGTCGTTCAGTTCGGGTGATGTCGAAGAACACCCCAAGCGCGCCTGCGGCACAGTTACCATTGGCTCCCAAAGGAACGACACGAAGGTCAAACACCAAACGCTCCGGTCCATGCGTCTCCACTTTTACGCCGCTGCGCTCTTCACCTCGTAAGGCATCGAGGAAAGCGCTGTAGATTGCTGGATTTCGCGTGAGCTCGGTCAATCTCTGCGATTCAAGTTTTGGCAATGTGGGATTGAACAGTTTGTGGGCCGCTCGATTCGCAGCAACCACACGCATGTCTTTGTTGACCACCAGGAGGCCTTCGCGCATTCCTCCCATGGTTGCTTCGAAAAGCTGGCCCACTGCGAAAACTTCAGGGGACTCGGTAGCATCGGAGTCTTCCAATTGAGTTGACGGATTACTCTCCGCTCCGACTAAGAACCTCTTAGCCAACCAAAGGAGAACCGCAACGAAAATTATGACGGAAAAAATAAGTCGTGCGGAAAAGGAGGAAACGAGCAGCGCAGCCGAGATCAGGATTAGACCAGCAGCAACGAAAAGAGTTTGACGCTTCGACACAAATCGTACCTTCGAAAATTTTTAGATGAGTCTAATTGAGTTCTTGCTGGAAAAGTCTGTGCTCTCTACTTGGAGAAGGTCAGTACCGTCACGCGGTAGCGTCGGGTTCGTAACCGATCCAACTCTTCACAGATAACACAGACCCGACGCTATCGCGTTACGGTACTGACCTTGTCCAAGTAGCTTTAAGATCCCGCAACTTGACCCGTGCAACCAACAAAACGATAGCCGACACCAACAACCGTTTCAATACAATCGCCGCACTTGTCGAGCTTCTGGCGCAAGCGACGAATGTGAACATCCAGCGTTCGCGCATCGCCGTAGTAACTGTAACCCCAAACATTATCAAGCAGTTGTTGCCGGGTGACCACTCGATCGGCACTCCGAGCCAAAACCGACAAAAGCGTGAATTCCTTGTTTGTGAGTTTAACCTTTGTGCCTTCGCAAACGACGCGAATATCGTCGAAGTCGATGAGCAGATGGTCGTCCTCATAAGTCTTTCCCATCGTTTCGTCGGCACGACGCATCACTGCCCGTACTCGAGCAAGAAGCTCACGAACTGAAAATGGCTTCGTGATGTAATCGTCCGCTCCCAGGTCCAACCCTGCGACGCGATCAGACTCGGAAGCCTTCGCCGTCAACATGATGATTGGTGTCCTCCTTGTGGCTGGTTCCCTTCTCAACCTGCGACACAACTCGATTCCACTCATTCCCGGCAGCATGAGATCGAGAATAATCAGTCGTGGTGGTTCACGCTCGTTGAGCGCAGCCGCCAATCCAGCTTCACCCGTTGGTGCAGTTACTGCGACCAAGCCTTCACGCTCGAAGTTGTACTTGAGGCTTTCGGAGATGTCAGCATCATCCTCAATTATCAGAACCGGACGTGTCATGATTAGTTGCTGTGCTTAATGAAAGCCGCCTCAGCCATATAGACGGTCAGTTCACAGATGTCGGTAACGTAGTCTCCAATTCTTTCAAGGTGTTTTGCTACAAATAGCAATCGCGCGTCTCGAGTGGCAGTGGCCGGCTCCGTAACCATCATTTCAATGAGTCGATGAAACGTATGATTGTATAGATCGTTAATGTCTCTATCGCTCTTGATAATCTCTCGTGCTTCAAGCGCATCCCCGGTCGTGAAAGCGTCAAGTGCTGAACGGAGCATCACCAACGCGTGATCCGCCATGCGTCTGAGATCGAGAACCGACTTGAGCTCCGGCTCGTTGTTTAGGTCAATGGCCGCGCGAGCTATATTGCAAGCGTGATCGGCAATGCGTTCAAGAACTGGCGCCATTTTCGCAACCGAAATCACGAAGCGCAGATCACGAGCAGCGGGCTGGCGAAGCGCTATTATGTCGATGCACTGCCGATCAATTTCAACTTCGAGACGGTCGACTCGGTCATCGTTCTCAAGCACCTGGCGCGCGACCTCACTATCGCGTTCGCTCAGGGAGTACATAGCGCGCTCGAGCGCCTGCTCAGCTTCACCACCAAGCAGCAAAACCCGGTCGCGCAGTGAACTTAGTTCGTCGTCAAGATGACGGTGGGATTCCATAGATTGCCGATTGTCGATTTCAGATTGCAGATTCTTTTTTGGTCTTTGGTCTTTGGTCTTAGGTCTTCGATGTGTTGGAGTGTTTCGAAGATTCTCTAAGGCCAAAGACCCAAGACCAAAGGCCAATATTTACCCAAACCTTCCCGTAATGTAGTCCTCAGTCAGCTTCTCGTTCGGTGCCGTAAACATCTTCTCTGTCGGGTTCACTTCAATTAACTTACCGAGCAGGAAAAACGCGGTCGTATCTGAGACGCGCGCCGCTTGTTGCATGTTATGAGTGACAATCACGATTGTGTATTGCTTCTTCAAATCAAATATCAACTCTTCAATCTTCGATGTCGCGATCGGATCAAGCGCTGATGCTGGTTCGTCCATCAATAGTACCTCAGGACGAATCGCCAGTGCTCGCGCGATGCAAAGCCTCTGCTGCTGTCCTCCTGAAAGACTTAATGCTGAGGTCTTCAAACGATCCTTCACTTCATTCCATAACGCCGCATCCTTCAGCGCTTCTTCAACTCGACCTGCTAGTTCGCTATAGCTCCTGGTTAACCGATTGATGCGCAGCCCATAGGCAACATTGTCAAAGATCGATTTCGGAAACGGGTTTGACTTTTGAAAGACCATACCAACCTTCCGACGCAGATCCACTACATCTGTTCCGGGTGCGTAGATGTCGCGTTCGTCGATCATCACTTGTCCCTCTACACGAGTAGCGGGAATCACGTCGTTCATCCGATTGAGCGTCCGCAAGAAAGTTGACTTGCCACAGCCGGAAGGACCGATAAACGCCATCACGATGCGTTCCGGGATATCGACTGAAATACTATGCAGAGCCTGTGAGCGACCATAGAAAAAGTTCAGATCGCGCACGGCAACCTTAGCCTTGCCGGTTTCTGTCTGCGACGTTGCCGGCGGCTCAGTTCGCTCGCGGACATGGATTTTTGGCGCTGCTGTTTCCACTGGCATTTTGGTCATCACGACCCCAGACATAAGCTAGAACCTCTTCCGCGTTAGAAATCGCACAATGATGTTTATTCCGAGGATCAATGTCATGAGCACAAGCGTTGCGGCCCACGCCTGAGCGTGCCATTCCTCATAAGGGGAAATTGCGTAGTTATAAATCTGAACTGTAAGCGATGCGATTGGCTGGTCTAAATAATAATTGAAGAACCGGCTGCCAAATGCTGTGAACAAAAGCGGCGCCGTTTCACCCGACACCCGAGCAATTGCCAGCATTGCGCCGGTAGCAATTCCTGAAGCAGCAGCTGGCAGAATTACGCCTAACGTCACACGCCATTGGGGCGCGCCAAGCGCCAACGCACCTTCACGCAAACTATGCGGCACGAGTCTGAGCATCTCTTCAGTCGTGCGAGCAACAATTGGCACCATAATCAGTGCCAGCGCCACTCCACCAGCAAACGCCGAGAAGTGCTTCATCGGTAGGACCAGGATTGCGTAGATGAAAACACCAGTTACGATAGAGGGAATGCCGGTCAGGGTGTCGACGATAAACCGAACAGTACCTGCGAATCGACCTTTGCCTATCTCTGAAAGATAAATCCCAACAGAGATACCCAGCGGCAAACCAAAGGCAGAGGAAAGGGCGAGCAACACGAGTGAGCCTAGAATTGCGTTGCCAATTCCTCCGCCTTCACCAACGGGGCGAGGACTATCAATTAAGAACCTGAAGCTCAAAGCGCCAATTCCACGGAAAGCAATGTAGGACAGAATTATGAGTAGAATTCCCACCGCCAACAGTGTGCATAGCGCAGTCAAACTCGTCATCGCGGCGCTCGTAACTCGACGTTTTCGATCAGCTAATCCAAGTGCTGCCATCAGGCTGCCCTTCCCACACCGCCGGTTTTTCTGGTTACGTTCCAGACGAGCACTCGTGCAATTCCATTAACGATGAACGTGACGAGGAAAAGAATTAAACCTAGTTCGACTAGAGCGCTGAGGTAGAGATCCTGCGTTGCTTCGGTAAACTCGTTCGCAATCGCTGAAGCTATCGTGTATGACGGCTCGAACAACGACGCGCTGATCTCGGGTCGGTTTCCGATAACCATCGTTACTGCCATTGTTTCGCCCAGTGCACGACCCAACCCAAGGATGACGGCACCGGCTATTCCTGGAGCCCCATTCACCAAAACGACTCGAATCATTTCCCACTTTGTCGCACCCAGTGCGAGTGCTGCTTCACGTTGTGAACCGGGCACAGCAGTTAGTACGTCGCGAACGACCGCGGAGATAATCGGCGTCACCATAATCGCCAGTATGATTCCGCCGGTTAGCAAACCAATTCCGGTGATCGACCCCTGAAAAAACGGTACCCATCCGAGCCATTGGCTAAGCCGCGGCTCAACATGGACCCGCAGAAACGGCGCCAGCACGAAGACGCCCCACAACCCGTAAACTACCGATGGGATCGCGGCCAACAACTCCACTACAAAACCGACGGGTCTTGAGATGTAATGGGGCGCTTGCTCCACTAAAAAAACTGCGATACCCAATGACAGCGGAACACTGATTAGCAGTGCGATTAGCGATGAAACAATCGTGCCGTAAATAAAAGGCAGTGCACCAAACTCACCCTTGATTGGATTCCATTGCCTTCCAGTTAAGAAACCAATTCCGAACTGACGTATCGACAACATCGAATCGGAGGCAAGCGCGACCACCATCGCGATCACGATCGAGACCACAAACAACCCCGCTGCCAACATCAGAAAACGAAAAAGCGCGTCGCCCGAATTGCCAGTAGGCGAAAGCACTCGGCGCCAGTCCGAGTGCTTTGTTCCAATCGGCATTTGCTGTGGAGTCGTCGCGCTCATATTTTCATAGACACGATTACCTCAACAGAGCGCCTCCAGCGGTGACCGAATTGATCTTCCCTTCTGTGCGTTTAAGTATGTCGTCGGGAAGCGGAACGTAACCCATTTCCTGTACGAAAGGTTTGCCGTCATGTACTCCCCACCAAAGAAAATCAACTAATACCTTTCCCTTGGTCGCATCTTTCTGATTCTTGTACAGCAGAACGTACGTGTAGCTCGAAATCGGATAGGCCTGTGCTCCAGGAGCATTAGTAATGGACATACGAAGATCATCGGGCGTCTTCGCAGCTGAGTCTGCTGCCGCAGCCATTACTGAACCAGGGGAAGGCTCTACAAAGGCACCGCTCGCGTTCTTTAGTTGCGCAACGGGCAGTTTGTTCTGCACCGCGTACACTAATTCCACATATCCAATCGTGTTTGGTGTGTTCTTGACTTGACCGGTTACACCTTCGTTGCCTTTACCCCCAATACCAACGGGCCAACTCGGTGAAGGACCAGTGCCAACTTTTTCCTTCCACTCGGGACTCACCTTTGAAAGGTAATCGGTGAACACGGCAGAGGTACCGCTGCCATCCGAACGGTGAACAACCGTTATGTCTGCCGCCGGAAGTTTTGCTCCAGCATTATCTGCGGTGACTCTAGGGTCGTTCCACCTCTTGATCTTCCCCAGAAAGATGTCAGCGACGACGTCTGGCGAAAAGTGAAGTGTCTGGGTTACGCCCTGAAGGTTGTATGTCATTACCACTGCCCCAAGAACGGTCGGAATGTGGAGGAGCTCTCCCGGTGCGGCTTTTAGATCTGCGTCTGTCATTGGAGCATCGGAGGCGCCGAAATCCACCGTCTGCTCCTTTATCTGTTTTATGCCGCCGCCTGAACCGATTGATTGGTAGTCAATCTTGACGTTGGAGTGAAGTTTTCCGTATTCGCTCACCCACTTTTGATAGAGCGGGTTTGGGAACGTGGCCCCGGCACCTTGCAATTGAATCGAGCCGGTGGCGGTTCCCGAACCCTTCGGACTACACGATACAAGCACAACTAATGAGATGAGAGCGAAGAACACAGTCACCTGAAAGTTTTTTTGCGGGACAGACATTGAGCATCTCCTAACCGGTCGAGACTGATTCAGAGCAAAGTTTTAAATCCCAGCCTAAGTTTTGCGTGTTACATCGAACTGAATTTCACCTGAACTCTTGGTTAACACGGCGAGGGCGTGGGTCAGTGTTGCGGCGAGGTCAGCAGTCTGTAGCCGACGTTAACCATCGTTTCAATTTGCAAGCCGAAAGCATTCAGCTTTGTCCGTAAACGATAAATGTAGACGTGCAGACTTTCAGTGTTGAGCGGCTTATCACTACCCCAAACCGATGCCCAAAGGTCGCCGGCCGTGACGATGCGCTCAGGGGTACGAGCGAGACGTGAAAAGATTAGAAACTCCGTGCGTGGTAACTTCAGCGGCGTGCCACCACATGCAACATAGTAGTTTTTGTGTTCGACTCGGAGGTAACCGTCGTCATAAATATCTTCGGTCGCTCCGACTTGATTCTTCTGCTCGGTTAGTGACATTTCTCTTAATGACATATGAATGTTCCAGGCGTTTAAAAAGGAGGTCGTCGTTATCTAACGAACGACCTCCGTCGATGTACCCAATTAGAAATTGAAACGAAGCGCGAATTGAATCTGACGGTTCGTCCCCAGACCGACCGTCCGTTCGACCGTTTGCCGGAGCAAACCGAAAGTAGGACCGGCCGCGCTTTGAGTAAATGACTGTCCCGGTTGCAATCCCGATCCAAGCACAAAGGCATTCGCCGTCGTGTTGAAAGTCAGCGTTGGTAGCGCAACATTCAGAGTGGACGCAGGATTTGCAAAGTTTGCGTGATTGAAAAGGTTGAAGACTTCGGTACGGAATTCGATGCTTCGACTTTCGGAAAATCTGAAGCGCCGATTAAGGATCAAATCAAACTGTCGGAAGTTTGGTCCTTTCAAAGCATTGCGCGGAAGATTTCCAAAAGTGCCGGCCGCGGGGATAGCAAATGCCGCGGGGTTGAGAAAGTTACGATCGGCATCCAAGTATGGGTTCACTCCGGAGATCAAATTTGGACGCCGCGTTTGCCTGGATGACCCACCGCCAGGTCCGTTAACTACTGCTGTAAATCCTGCGGGTAGGGGTTGAGATCCACTGATGGAAGGCAGCTGTACTGTAAATCCATTCTGCACCGTAGTAGTAGCTGTTGCACTCGTATTGACAACACATGACGCTGCAGAACAGACGGCCACTGTATCCGGACGTGTGATTGTTACGTCGATTGGCAGACCACTCCGCGTATTCATGATCGTGCCAATTTCCCAGCCGCCCAGAATCGCATTCCCGACAGTACCAAGGTCGTACCGTTTTTTGCTGCCGATTGGTAGATCGTAGACCGCACTCAAATTGAATGTGTGGCGAACATCAAAGTTATTGTACCCGCGATCCGCCTCGTAATCGTTCGTATCACCACTGGGTCTGGCTGCGCCACCAAATGGTTGCGCGGCGGTGCGGGCCTCATTGGAACCCGAAGTGTTACCAAAACTCTTGGAAAAGCTGTACTGCGAATTCAGCGTCAGGCCCGAGCCAATACGCCTTGCGAGGGTCAATTGGAGTGCGTTGTAACTGTCAGAACCTCCGCTCGTTTTGGTATCGATTTCCGCAAAGGGATTCTGTACGGAAGTTCCATTGACTATTGAAAATTGACGGACGTTGGTGACTCCTATTACCTGCCCTGCCGCATTGGTCCTACTCACCACACCCGCGTTTGTTGGGATTGCTGTGCTGTCAACGATAACGGCATTTCCGGCTCGTAGCGTATTTGAGAGGCCTCGCAAGAATAGATTTCGACCGCGACTTCCCACGTACGCAACGGCTCCGACGATCTTGTATGGAAGCTCCTGTTGGATCGATGCGGTAAAGCTGTAAATCTTTTCGGGCACAATGTATTCGGGAGAATAAGCTCTTGGCTGAAACGCTCGGTTATTTGGATTGTTGACGAAATTCGAAATGATCGCGTTAATCGCAGCCGTCTGATCTGGATTAAATGTGAGCAATGGACCGCTGCTAAGCGTTGAACTGATGCGATCACTTTCAATCGGCTGAATCTGATCCTCTGTTTGTCCTGGACCATAGAAGACGCCAAACCCGCCACGCAACACCGTCCGGCCGCCACCAAAGAAACCTGAGCTATTGGGGGACCAGGTGAGTCCCACGCGCGGACCAAAGTTATGTTTCACCTTAAAGAATGGCTGGTCAGGCGGCCTCAATGTCCCATTTGTGATATCGAATAAAATGTCCAGATCACGAGCTTCGCGAAGTGGCGTGTAGTACTCATAGCGCAATCCATAATTCAAAGTTAGGTTTGGTCGAAGCTTCCATTCATCTTGCGCATAACCTATGTAGTATTCCTGTTCTGCCTTGCGGTTGCCTGTGGCGCCGCCATTAAAGGGTGAGGGTGCGCTCACGTCACCTAAGTATTGGATCGAGGCCGGTGAGTTTGTTAAGAGAGCAGCGAGACTATTGAACACATAAGTCGTACCACCAAGCCGGTCCGTATAAATTCTGCTGGGCCGAAACTCAACACCAAACTTCATATTGTGATTTCCCTTGGACCAGCTAAGGTTGTCGAGAAACGACAATGAATAAACAGTGTAGGGCTGGCCGCGCCCGTTGGTGGCGCTGTTTGCCCGGATCAAGCCACCTGGAGTAGCAGTCCCAGCTGACGTGCCTTGACCGGGAATCGCGAAGTTCGCCGTGTTGCCAGAGATGTTGATGACCAGCCTAGATAAATCAATACCATTAACCGTCGGGGCCTGACCGTTGGTTCTGGTGAAGACCCCGTTATAGCCAAATTTGAACTCGTTCAGGATGGTTGGTTTTAGGATCGACTGGAACGCGACTACACCGTTCTGCGGATTCGCCGTAAACACAGCTCGCCGACCGGTAACTCCCTCTGGTTGATCATTGAAACCATGGTCACGGAAGTAGCGAAAATAGGCGGAGTGTTTTGGACTGAACCGATAATCCATCCTGAGTGCATAAGCGTTTTCGTTCACAACTGAGTTGGACTGAAGTTGAGCTACATCAAAGAGGTTGATACCGGAGCCGGTTGAAACTATTACGGCTTTTGGATCTCGAAATGCCGGCAGGAGCAATAATGTATTCGCGTTGCAAGTAGTAGTCCCCGTGCCAATCGGTGGTCCACATATTCGCGAAGTAGCTCCGGGCACGGCTTCAGTCGAGTTAATTCCAGCTCGCAAGCGGTAGCCTTCGTAGCTAACAAAGAAGAATGCCTTCTCTTTAACGAGCGGCCCGCCAAGCGAACCACCAAACTGATTCAGGCGGAGAGGTGCTTTTTGGCCAATGATGTTATCGAAGAAGTTTGGAGCGTCGAGAGCGTCGTTTCTAAGGTACTCAAAAACAGCTCCGTGAAATTTATTGCCACCTGACTTAGTGACGACACTGATCTGGCCGCCCGTTCCGGTACCGAACTCGGCTGGATAGTTACTCGACTCAACTCTAAACTCCTGGACATTCTCAAGGCTTGATTGAAGCCTGAAAGGCGATGGCACCTCACCGTTCAGATTACCTGGAGACGCATCAATTACAGCCGTTCCCTCCACGCCGTCGTAGCGGATGATGTTTTGCTCCACTGCTCGTCCGTTAAAACGAATATCTCCGTAAGTTCCGGATCCACTATTGAGTGAACCGGGGGCTTGCAAATAGAGCTGCGAGAGCTGACGGCCGTTCAGAGGTAATGCTGCCACTTCACGTGGATTCACATTTACGCCCATTGCAGCGGAACCCGTATCAATCGCCGTGTCTGCTCCAGCTGCGATATCAACCTTTGCTTCGACTCCCGTCGCCTGAAGCGTTAGGGCGAGATTCAATTCCTGGCCCACCAACAGCTGAACACTGGTTACCCTGACGGTTAGGTTCTGAGCTGTCGCAGTCACTGTATAAGTCGATGGCTTGAGCGCTGCCAGAATGTAGTAACCAGACTCATTTGTAGAGGCTGTGCGTTCTTCACCGGTGCGGTCATTCTTGGCCAAAACCGTCGCACCTGGAACGATCCCACCGTTTGCGTCCATCACGGTTCCAACGATCCGCCCCTGATCGGTCTGTCCAGGCGCAGCCACCGGCAACAGAGAAATGATTGCGAGTGCTACCACTACAATTGATGTGCGACCAAGCCGCGGGGGAGTAGGCAAATACATAATGAGTCTCCTGTGTTGATTAATGGTTCAATGCCTCGCTACCTCAAACACTTCGAGGTTGAACTTCCTGTAGTGAAGTCATGTTCGATTCAGACTATGTTTCTTCAAGGCACAACCATATGCGCACTCGGTTAAAGGGCTGTGAATGGCGCCTTAAATGTTTGTTAAGGAGGGTTGGAAGGATTTCAGATTGCGGATTTCAACGTCGCAGACTTTAAGAGTCAAATCCATGGATGGCAGATTTCAATCTGAGATCTGAAGTCCGCATAATTAACATGGAATTAACATCAACGTAACACCTGGAAACTACTATGGCCACTCTTCAAAAACAGCCTCGGCATTTCGGTCCCGACGACCCTTGAACTATGGCCATTTCAAATGAACTCAGCAGCGAAATTGCTGCCGCCCTTTTGGCAAACCAAAACTCTCCACAAGACTTAATGAAGCTCAAACAGGTTCTCCTCGAGATTCATTCCACACTACAGAAAATGGCGGAAGATGCTCACCCCAATCGCCTGCATGCGGCGTCGATGAAATCAGCGCCATCATCCAAAACTCGTCAACATTAGAAACTCCAGTTGTGAGTCAAGCTGTAACGATGTGAGCACGCACGCGCGGAAGGGTGGTTTAGTGATGGTCCGTATAAACTGGATGTCGTGGGAAGACTATTGAAATACGCGCTGGAGCCCCCATCCAAATGGAAAGCGGTGACGACCGTTGCGTTTGAGCCTACAGTCGTCGAACCTTTAGAAGAAATCGTACCGACGTTCCTGGAACTGCAGAGCCAATTGACTCAAACCGTCGAGGTTGCATCTGGATTGGATCTGGATCGGATTAAGATCGTATCTCAAGTCTCAAGCCACGTTCGTTACAACTTGTATTCTTGTTTTCAGATTCTCGCGGCACATCAGCGACGTCATTTATGGCAGGCAGAACAAACGCGGATCGCTCTGACGCAGAGCGCAGTGCGTCGATAATTGATGTGGACTCGAATTAATCTCTAAGGCGTGGAGCGGCGCGCAGAGCTGCCGTTTGGCTTTTTACAACCAGGCCACCAACTACGGTTGAATCCCAGACTAACCAGTAGCGTCTCGTTCGCATATTGTTGCTGTCGTATTGTTCGAAGGCAAGCCGCACAAGCTTGCTACCGAAGTTCGGATCGGTTCGTAGCGCGGACTCAGTGAAGAAATAGTTTACTCGCTGCGGTAAGCCAATTTCACGACGCATTGCGTTAATGTGAGTCTCGCATTCGCCGAGTCGCTCTTCTTCCGCGGCATCTTTTGAATCAGCAACTACATGATCGACTTCATGCAGAAAGCCCCAGCCAACGTTGAACGCGGCACGTGCTTCGTCATCCCCAAGTATCTGGTGGAAATCCGCAAAATCTATCAAAACGACAAAAGCCGGCAACTTTGATCCACTCTTCGTCAGCCATCGCGCAGGTACCACACGACAGAATGCAACGTCCGGTCGCGAACTGGCCTCCTCAATTACAATCACGTTGTTGCCATCAACTGCTTGCCTCAACAATGCTCGCGCGCTTTGAGAGCCGCTATCCGTGTCACCGGCACCTAAACGTAAAACTCCGTGACTATCAAAGTCCAAACCTGGCCAGCCACTAATCGCTCTTAACTGTTTCGCCAATTCTTGTCGTCTAGCCTGCGAAACATCTTCTCGAACAACCACCACACCCTTGCTTGAACCAAGCGTCACGGTGCCACCAACTGACAAACAGATCAATATCAGACAAAGACGTATGGTCCTTGAGGAAGGCAAGTTTCTACAGGTTCTGGGTCTCATCGCTAACTCCCAGAGTTCACCGGCGTAGTCGTTTAGAGCGTTCGTCGGTTTGGATTATTTCAATGCGACCAGGGTAGTCGCGTTGCCAGCGATGTTACCAAAATGTTAACTGCGCGCGCACAGAAAAGTTTTATTTCACGATTCAACTGAATCGTATCTGAGCTTCGTCTGAACTTCGTAGGAATAGAGGCCCTTTCGGTAGTTTTGAGACGGCTTAACGGACATTTAACTTCACCGCTACCACTGCGTAACGTTGCATGAGTAACTTTAGGACTAGATCAAGGAGACAGAAATGATTAGAAGGTCAAAAACAAAGAACACGTTTCGAGTGTTATGTATTTGGTGTGGGGCAAAGATTCGTGAGGACAAGGAGGAAGATACAACAGGTGTCTGCCTTAAGTGCTTTTACCAAATTCTCAACAATCATCTTCGTTCTCAGAAACGCAGTAGTTATGGAGAGTTTGTAAGTGAGCGTTGAGGTTTTGCTTAACTCCAAGAAGACTCGTCAAATCAGCCTCGTAGATCTGTGGATCAAAGCGTATGTCAGCACGAACTCCGCTGCTGCGCAACATGATGTCGGTTGTCTCACGAGCCCTCACCGCGGGGGAACTGACCACCAACACATCGCCCAAGTTTTCAGCCGCTATTAATCTACCAACGAGTTCCGCGGCCTCACGGCCGCGCTCTTTAAAGGACGATCGAAGTCACGCAGAGTCTCATCCTGCAAACTAGATCTTGCAGGTCTCAAGAGGTATAAAAGTTCTCATTGGATCACCCCCGAACGTTCACACTTCTGTAACACCTGTGACCTAGGCTCTGCGCCGATGATTTCGTATGGCAAACATCAATTTCCCGGCAAACTTTTCGTGGTTGAGGGCACGGACGGCAGTGGCAAATCAACCCAACTAGCGCTACTTCATCAATGGCTCAAAGCCGAAGGTTACCCGGTTTTCTTTTCAGAATGGAACTCGTCTCCACTTGTAAAAGATACGACAAGACGCGCGAAGAAACGTCATCTATTTACCCCAGCAACCTTCTCACTTTTGCACGCGACCGACTTCGCGGATCGCACTGAGCGAGACATCATTCCTCCGTTGAAAGCTGGTGCGATAGTACTTGCCGATCGCTACATCTACACCGCCTTCGCCCGGGACGTTGCGCGTGGCTGCAATCGCGATTGGGTACGCGAAGTATATTCTTTCGCAGTCAAACCAACGGTTGCATTCTTTTTCAGAGCGCCTCTCGACGTTGCGATCGATCGGATCGTCTCAGGTCGTCCAATTCTGAAGTACTACGAGGCTGGAATGGATCTTGGCTTTTCGGATGACCCTGAAGAGAGTTTCACTTTATTTCAAGGCAAGATCCTTGAGGAATACGATCGAATGGTTTCAGAGTTTGGCTTAACAGTCATCGATGCCAGCAGATCGATTGAGCGACAGCAGCGTGAGATGCGCACGCTAATCAGTCAGCACCTCAAGAGAAGGCGGTCCAAGTCACATTAATAACAAACACTTCTACGGCGCGCCCCTTCCCGGGGTTGAACAAGAAGAATACAGTGGCAAACTCATCGTAATCGAGGGCACTGACGGTGTCGGTCGATCGACGCACATTGCGCTTCTTCGCACATGGCTTGAGTCTAGAGGTCACGCTGTGTTGGATACTGGGATGACAAGATCCGTCCTGGCGGGCCGCGGGATCAAGGAAGCAAAAACTGGCCACACGCTTGGACGCCTCACCATGCAACTGTTTTACGCTACCGATTTCATTGATCGACTCGAAAACGAAATGTTACCCGCGCTTCGTTCGGGATTTGTTGTCCTGACGGATCGATATATCTACTCCGCAATGGCACGGGCTGAGGTACGCGGGATCGATTCCGCATGGATCCGATCCATTTATGGAATGGCACTCGTGCCCGCTGCAGTCTTTTACCTACGCATTCAATCCCCACAGCAGCTGGTAGAACGCGTGCTCACCTCAGGTCGCGGCTTTGACTACTGGGAATCCGGCATGGACCTGCATCTCGGTGAAGATTTTTATGATAGCTTCGTCGCGTATCAAACGAGAATGCTGAAAGTTTTTGACCGCATGAGCGCTGAATTCGGATTCCACGTTCTCAACGCTTCGCGTTCAGTCCGCAGCGTCGCTTCCGATCTTCGTAGAGCTGTCGCAAAGGTGGTTGATGAGTCATCGCGGAGCGATGAAACTGCGATTTCTACTCAACCAACCGATAAGGCTCCATCATCACTAGTGCCATTAAGGCTTGCGGACATCAAGAAAAAAGCGCTCCCGTGAAGTTGGCCGCAAACGGGGCTAACGACAGGGCCCAGTTCAATCAAATTCTTCGTGGTAATTCCAGTTAGCTCAGTTTGGTCGAGTCACCAAAAAGGCGAGGCTAGTGCACGAGCACAGAAACGTTGGCAAGACGATCGCAGGGAACGAGATCTTCCACAAGCGCTTCAAGCCGGCCAAACTCGATCGGCTTTTGAACGTGCGCACTGCAACCCGCCGCGAGCAGGAGGTTTTGAGTGGTCGTAGTATTCCTTGAACAGAGCGCAATGATGGGAACTTTGCTAAGATCTGATTCCTTCTTAATCCTCCGAATCGCCGAGAAGCCGCTCACAATGGGTAACTTCAACTCGATTAGAATCAGATCCGGCTGGTAACAGAGTGCAAACTCGTATACTTCCTGTCCGTTGTGAGCCTCAACGACGGCAAAACCTAAAAACTCCAACAAAGATCTAATCAGAGCTCTCGTTTCCTCGTCACTCTCCGCGACGATTGCAACAGGAAGGCATTCGTGGGTCGCCATCATCGACGCAGAAAATACCAATCCATTATTAAAAGCTAATTACGATCTACTGAACTTCCTGCTAACAAAAAGATCACAGCCAGCACGGGCCATGAAAAAGAGGGTCACAAATACCTTTTCAGGCATCACGACCCTCATCCCAGCTATGGGCAACCTTCTTGAATGTTTTGAAGTTTACTTGGGTAGCCCTACGCGAACGTTACCAGCATTTTAAGTTCTTATGAACCGCCCGAATGTCTTGTCTTGCCCGCCAACAGGTCGACAACGTGAGGAAGCACCGGCTTGATCACAGCGAAACTCTCAACCACCGCCTTGGGTGAACCAGGCAGGTTAATAATCAAACAGCTCGAACGAACACCAGAAACTCCACGAGAGATCATCCCCATCGCTGTATGTTTTAATGATTCTGCTCGCATGGCTTCAGATAGACCGGGCGCCTCTCGCTCGATTGTCATTCGAGTCGCCTCCGGAGTGTTATCTCGAGGTCCGAAGCCCGTACCACCAGTGGTGACGATCAGGTTGATATCCGGTAGCTCAGCTCGTTGACACAAGATCTCAGCAAGTGGTTCAAGATCGTCACCAACAATTTCTCTGGAGACAATCTCTGCACCCATTTCGTTGAGCAGTTGAACCAGAGTCTCGCCTGATTCATCTGCCCGCTCTCCGCGCGAACAAGCATCGCTGACTGTAATCACAACTGCTCGTATCTGAGTCGCCACAATCTTTGCCTAGATCCGATTAAACCTGATGTGTTCTTTCAACCAACACCGATCCATTACAACTAACAATCCTGCTTTCAGGGCGCGCTGTGCCGCACCTTCATCGATAACACCTTCCTGTAACCAAACAGCTTTCGCGCCAATTGCGATGGCGTCATCGACGGCATGTCCAGCTTCATCCGGACGGCGAAAGACATCCACCAAATCGATCTGCTCAGGAACTGACGCGAGATTCGGATAGGCCTGATCGCCAAACACCTCAGTTTCGTTCGGGTTAACAGCGATCACCCGGTAGCCGTGGCGTCGCATATAACCCGCAACACTGTGTGAAGGACGTGAAGCATCGGATGAGAGCCCGACAACAGCGATCGTACGACATTCTGACAGGATCCGATTGATTGTCTCCACTGAATTTATCAACACGTTCTTCTCTTATGCCTGGACCGAAGAGACAGCGTCCACAGAACTACCAACCGAGTGCAGCTCCTGTATGGAGATCACGCTCGGTGTCTCGCGCCTGGTCAAATCGACGATCGCCTCCACCAATGCCTGAGCGCCTGTCATTGTTGTCACGCAGGGGACATTGTACTGGAGCGCGGCGCGACGGATGGCTTGTTCATCGAAGTGTGAGGCACGACCAAGCGGAGTGTTGATTACAAGTGAGATTTCGCCGCTCTTGATGTGATCCACGATATTCGGTCGACCTTCATTAACTTTGAAAACACTCTCAACCTCTAATCCAACTTCACGAAGACGAGCCGCGGTACCCAGAGTCGCTATCAGCTTGAATCCCAGTCGATTCAACTTGCGCGCAAGTAACACCGCCGCACCCTTATCCGCTTCGTTTACACTCAGGAACGCCTTGCCAGTTGAAGGGAGGGTTAGTCCTGCGGCCATCATCGCTTTACCATAAGCCTCACCAAATGTTTCACCGATCCCCATCACCTCGCCAGTGGAATGCATCTCCGGACTCAGGATTGGGTCTACGCCGGGAAACTTTGAAAAAGGAAACACCGGAGACTTAATAAAGAAGCGCTTTACGGTTAACTCATCCGGCAACGCAAAGTCGATGAGCTTCTTGCCCGCCATCACCAACGCCGCAATGCGAGCGATTGGTACACCTGTGGCCTTAGAAACAAACGGAACCGTCCGCGACGCCCGTGGATTAACTTCGAGAACAAATACGCGATCGTCCTTGATCGCAAACTGGATGTTCATCAGACCACATACCTGGAGTGCGTCGGCAAGTTTGCGAGCGTAATGGCGCATCGTCTCCAGATGATCTGGATCGATCCGCAGCGGCGGCAACACACACGATGAGTCACCGGAGTGAATCCCAGCTTCTTCAATATGCTCCTGAATGCCGGCGATGACACAAGCTGTTTCGTCTGCCAGCGCATCAACATCAAACTCCGCTGCTTGCTCCAGGAACTTGTCGATCAAAACCGGCCGATCTGGAGTGAAGCCCACCGCATTGCGGACGTAACTCTCCAACGCATCTGCGTCGTACACAATGGCCATCGCTCGTCCGCCAAGCACGTAACTGGGGCGCACTAGCACTGGATAACCAATACGTTCGGCGACGTCCCGCGCCTCTTCGACCGATGCAGCCATGCCGTTGGCTGGTTGAGGTATTCCCAGTTCCTGAAGAAGTGCGCCAAATCGCTTTCGATCTTCCGCCAGATCAATCGAGTCCGGCGAGGTGCCGATCACTTTTACGCCCGCTTTTTGCAAACGCATCGCGAGGTTCAGCGGAGTTTGACCACCAAACTGTACAATTACTCCTTCGGGCTTTTCGACATCAACGATGTTCATAACGTCTTCAAACGTCAGTGGCTCGAAGTAAAGACGATCAGACGTGTCGTAATCGGTAGAAACGGTTTCCGGGTTGCAGTTGACCATAATGGTCTCAAAACCCGCTTCATGTAGCGCAAACGATGCATGGCAGCAACAGTAGTCAAACTCAATTCCCTGGCCAATCCGGTTTGGACCCGAACCCAGGATCATGATCTTGCGGCGCTGGGTTGGATTTGCTTCGTCCTCAGTCTCATAGGTTGAGTAAAGATATGGTGTGTATGATTCAAACTCAGCGCCACAGGTATCAACGCGCTTGTATACGGGGATGATTCCGAGTTGTTTTCGGTAGGCGCGAACTTCGTCTTCGGAACGTCCGGTCAAGTAAGCCAGGCGCCGATCAGACAACGCCACTTCTTTGAATTCGCGCAAGGCATCCGGTGAAATCTCTTCGAGCTTCAGACCTTCGATATCACGTTGAATCTCCATCACCTGCTGCAACTGATCGAGGAACCAGGGATCGATACGCGAAAGTCGGTAGATCTCCTGAATCGACCAACCATGCTGAAGGGCGTAGGTGATGTAAGAAAAGCGATGGGAGTTTGGACGGGCCAACTTTCTTTGCAGTTCATCGTCGGAAATGTCTTCCAATCTCAAAGGCTTGACTGCTTCCAAGGAACGCAGCCCTTTAAATAACGCTTCCTTAAAGGTACGACCGATCGCCATCACTTCCCCGACCGACTTCATCTGAGTGCCAAGCACGTCCTCAGCTTCGCGAAACTTTTCGAAGTCCCACTTTGGGATTTTCGCCACCACGTAATCGATTGTTGGTTCAAACGAGGCTGGCGTCTTCTTTGTGATGTCGTTGGGTATCTCATCCAACGTGTAACCGACCGCGAGTTTCGCCGCAATCTTTGCAATTGGAAATCCAGTCGCCTTGGACGCGAGTGCCGATGAACGCGACACGCGTGGATTCATCTCGATGACGCGAATATCACCGTTTTCGGGGTTCACTCCAAACTGGATATTCGATCCTCCCGTTTCGACTCCGACTTTCCTAATAATTCGGATAGCCATGTCGCGCATGAGCTGATACTCGCGATCAGTGAGGGTCTGTGCCGGAGCGACAGTGATGGAGTCGCCCGTGTGGACACCCATTGGATCGAAGTTTTCAATCGAACAGATGATTACGACGTTGTCGGCCAGGTCGCGCATAACCTCGAGTTCAAACTCCTTCCACCCAAGGATCGATTCCTCAATCAAAACTTCGTGGATTGGAGACGCTGCCAGGCCACCGCGCACGATCTCTTCAAACTCTTCCGGGTTATACGCCGTGCCTCCGCCAGTGCCGCCAAGCGTGAACGAAGGCCGGATGATTGCGGGGTATTCAGTTTGGGTAACAATGTCAGTTGCTTCATCCCACGATTTTGCAAACCCACCACGCGGCATTTCCAAGCCCGCTTCGTCCATTGCCTCTTTGAACAGGAGACGGTTCTCGGCCACCCTGATGGCGTTCCGATTCGCTCCGATCATTTCCACGGCAAACTTTTCCAGAACTCCCGCATCAGAAAGGGCTATTGCGAGGTTCAGTGCGGTCTGGCCACCGACCGTCGGAAGTAGTGCATCAGGGCGTTCTCGACGGATAATCTCAGTTAACGAGGCAACAGTGAGAGGTTCAATATAGGTGACGTCGGCTGTTTCAGGATCGGTCATGATCGTTGCAGGGTTTGAGTTAACCAGAACGATCTGATAACCCTCTTGACGAAGCGCTTTGCAGGCTTGAGTCCCTGAGTAGTCAAACTCGCAGGCTTGCCCTATAACTATCGGGCCGGATCCGATTACTAGTATTTTCTGAATGTCGGTGCGTTTAGGCATCAGCAGTTATGCTCGGTTTCGAAACTGGAAAGTCGAAGCATTTTACATAACTATGTCGGCAGAAACGAACCGACTCGGAGAAAGGTTTTTCTTGATGAGATTTTGGTTTTTATTGCTCCTCTTTGCGCTAGTTCTTTCTATTCCAGCTGCCCAGGCGCAGACACCAAAATCTGCAGAGGATTACAACAATCGTGGCGTGACTCGTCGCGCCCAGGGCGATGTTGAGGGTGCCATTGAAGATTTCACAAAGGCGATATCGCTTAAAGACAGACCGATGATCATCGCTGCCGCCTACAACAACCGCGCTAATGCCCTGCTTACTAAGAATGATGTCGATGGCGCAATCACCGACTACAGCAAAGCAATCGAGCTGGAGCCAACAAATTTCGAGAACTACTACAACCGTGGAGTTGTGCTGTTAGGCAAAAACAGTCTCGACCAGGCAATTGCAGACTTCACCAAAGTTCTCGAGATGGCGCCAGAGTTTTCACTTGCCTACAACAATCGAGGCAATGCCTACAGTGCTAAAGGCGATAACGATGCCGCGATTGCGGATTACACAAACGCACTCAAGTTCAACCCGAAATCATCTGAAGCACTTTACAATCGCGGCATCGCCTACCAGGCTAAAAAGGATTTGGACGGAGCCTTGCGCGATTACTCAAGTGCCATCCAGCTGAGCCCAGACTTTTATTTGGCTTACATAAACCGCGCCGTAGTGCGACAAGCCAAAGCCGATCTCGACGGTGCGATCACTGATTATTCCAAAGCTTTAGAGGTCAAGGCTGACGACGCCGGCATCTATATGGGTCGTGGGATTGCCCGTCAGGCAAAGAAAGATTACAACGAAGCACTCGCTGATTATTCAAAGGCGATTGAGCTCGATCCCACCCTGGCTCAGGCCTATGCGAATCGAGCTGTCATCGAGACTCTGCAAAACAAAAAGGTTGAAGCTGCCCGAGACTTCGAAAAGGCTTTTAAACTAGATCCCGCTCTGAAAAGTTCTTTTCGAGAGTTTATCGAAAGACGCCGAACCCCCTGAATCTGAAACGTCAACTGCTAGCAAGATCGAAGCGGCCGCGCCCCATGTGTGTTCGATAGTCTTCGCCATCCATCAAAACGGTCGTACACATTTCGTATAGCCGACTTCGCAATCGAATACCAATTCGATCCTCCAGTGTCGTCATTTCGCGAATTCGGTCGGTGTTAGCTTTTCGACTAAACGTGCGCGCAGATGTGCTCGTGTCTTGATTCTCAACGCGCGGTTTATCGAGGTAGTTGGTAGTGAAGATCGTTAGTTTGTTGTCGTTGTACCGCTTGTTAATGATCTGGTAAATGGTGTCTCGCACCCAGTCAGTCGGGACCGTAGCGCCTAATTCATCAAGCACAAGAACATCGGCCTCGTAAATCGGTGCGAGGACTCTTAGTTCAGATGATTTGGAGATCGGGTTATAAGAATCCTGAATCTCTTTTAATAAAGACCCGGACTCTGAAAAGATGCAGGCAAATCCCCTGGCTATGAGACCTCTAATTATTGATACTGCCAAATGTGTCTTGCCAACCCCGACTGAACCCATCAGTAACAGCCCTCGATCTACCGCAGGATAGTCATCAACCAGCGATCGGGCGTAAAGCAAGGCCGCATCTATTTTTGTATTCTGTTTGGTCTCGAATGTATCAAAGGAACAGTCGCTATACCGCTCTGGAATGCGAGCGGCCACGGTGAGTTTCCTTTTAGGATCGGAGCGTTTACAGGGACAAAGAACAGCACCTTTTCCTTCGATCAATTTGGTTCCGGTGCCAAAGCATTCATTACAGACCTCGGCATTCTCCGTTTGGCGAGAGCTCTGGTCTGGGAAAGTTGACTGTTTAGGACGTTCAATCATTGTGGTGTTATTTGTCCACTTCGGATTATAGCATTCGAGTTTTGAAAGTAACTTCGAACATGGGGGTGGGCTCTGTTATACGTATGCTGGGCCGGTGAGATGTACCGATAAAACCGCTATGGTATATTTCGAACGGCATCCGATTGCCTCAAAATCCAAGCAATTTTCTCCGGATCGTAATTCGCTTTCCCAGGGAACAGTTACATGCGCTTGTTGAATTCGCTACTCAGCAAACTCGGACTTACTTCTATTAATGCTGAGCGGCATCCAATCCGCGTATTTCTACTCGACGACGATGAGCGTCGTCACAAGTGGTTCAAAACGCGCTTCAAAGGTGATGTCCTGGACATTGCCGATAACGTCGCCAAGGCTCAGGAGATGTTGGAAGCGGGTTCGTATGACGCTATCTTTCTGGATCACGACCTTCATCCAGAGCACTATCACGCCGAGTCTACCGACGACGAACGTACAGGATATGCGGTGGCATCGTGGTTGAGCTCAAATCCTGAACTGCAACGCGCTTCAACAATCCTCGTCCATACTCGCAATGCGGACGGAGCGATGCGGATGGTGGCGGAATTACGAAAGGCAGGCAGATCGGCTGAATACGTCCCATTTCCCTTCCTTGCAGAACGAATCAAGAGTTACTGGCAACGTTAGAAACAACATTTCGTCTCGGTTGAACGTCCCAATCACTCCAAGTGTCATTGAGCAGCAAGGATGTCCCAGTGAATGTTCTAGTCTTCGCGGGCATAGCGCTTGCAGCAGTGAACACAGGCGAGCTGAATTCCCATCCTGGTGAGTTAATTCGCTCTCTCAAGGGCGAAACGCCCGACCGAATTGCCCATACCCATCAGGATCGTCACATTCAATGTGACACCTCAGGATCTCCAAAAAAACAGATCGCGGGTTCGTCGGATAGCTGGAGTCATTCTTCATTAGCGCTAGATCCAATCTGATCCAAACCTTGGCCAGTCAATAAATTCTACCTACAAACTGATTACACAAATCTCAAGTCTCTCTCTTTTCTCATATTCGTCCAAGGCGTTTCTGAGCACGACCATTGCCGTCGGTGGAAGGGTCAATAAAGTAACCATCTTAATGAAATTACAATGAGACCAAACATGGGAAAACATACAACCGAAGAGCGTAGCTCTAACGATCGTGGTGTTGGCATGGTGGAACTCGTGATAGTCGTAGCGCTGATAGGGATCGTGTCGGCGTTTGCACTAATCCAGGTTAATTCAGCCCGCGCTGCCTTGCGCGTACAGAATTCGGTGCGTCAGCTGGCCTCTTATATGGAGAAAGCACGTGTCGATGCTGTTCGCCGTCACGGTACTTCTGCGGTCAACTTTTCGGATCTCAGAACATATTCAGTGACCATGGACTTTACTAATGGTGGAACGCCCAGTACCCGAACATTTAATTTTCAAGATGGCGTCCAGTTAGCTAGCTCAGATCTTCCGAATGTGACGTTTAATTGGCGTGGCCGCACATTAACCTCCGGATCATCATGTGTGACGACCTTCTCCGTAAGCGACGCGAGTGGAAATGGTTTAAGCGTTGACGTATCCGGGTCGGGCGACGTGACGGTGGAGAATCAGCAACCTAGTCTACCGAATGTCACTTACAACAATACGGTAAACTCGTCTGACGGCATCAACAACCGCGTTGTAGTGGGCGGCCTGACAATATCGGACAACACTCCTTGTATGGATCTCTCTGGGGGAGGAATTGGAGCTGACTCGGGGCCATCCGCCTGCAACATCCACGTCAGCACGACGAGTATCTCTATCAAAAAGAATGGCGGTGCGACCGGCAGCGTGCTCGTCAGCATGAGTACCCCTAGTCTTGTCGTGGCATCATACCCGTCTAACCTGACTGTTTCACCCACTTCGCAAACTGTCTCTACAGGTTCGAACTTTTCAATCTCATCGAAGAACACATTACGTGGCCCATTCAACTTGACATTCACTTCACAGTGCGGCTCGTCGATAACGATTAAAGTCAATGTAACCAATTAAGTCCATAAAGCAGGCTGTATGGAAACACACACTACTCAAAAAAAGGCTCGCGGTTTTACGTTAATCGAGACTTGCATCGCGCTCGTATTGCTTATGATTATCCTTAGCGGTGTCGCACCCCTATGCGTGTACGCCATCAAGTATAACTCTGCTGCGGCAATCCGCGCCGGAGCTTTGACCGTCGCACAGCGTAAGCTGGAGCAACTGCGAGCTAGTTCTTTCACCTCTTGCGTTTCGTCATCGGAAATCCTGTCAGTGGGCCCGACGATGGGATCACAAACTTACACTGTTGATGTAACCGTTACAGACGTCAGCGGCACAGTGAAGAACATCAAGATCGTCGTCACCCCTCAAGGCAGGAGTACTGGTGGGTCCGTCTACGAGGGGACAGATGGATGGATGCGCGGTCAAGTCATCGTCTATACGAAGCGCACAACTTTAGGAACTGGACCAAATCTTGGTTGAACTCGTTCAGGAAAAACAAATGGTAGAAAGTAGTTTTCTGGCAAAACAGAATACACGAAGCTGGGAGCATGGTTTTTCTCTCATCGAATTGCTGATCGGAATGACGATAACCCTTATGGTGTTGGGACTAACGGGCAGCCTACTTGCGAGCTCTTTCAACGTGCGCTCTCGAGAGAACCAAAAGTCAGATGCCCTGGCTGACGCACAACGCGCCCTCAATATCATGACGCGCGAGATCGCCAACACCGGCTTCGGTCTGTCGAATAACGGCATCGTGGCAGCTGACTCTAACCAAAGTGCTATTCGTGTTAGATCGAACCTCAATGCTTTTGACGGCCAATCTACCAGCAACAGCGTGAGCGACCGGAACGAAGATGTGAAGTATTCACTTTATACCTCGGGAAACGATAGCTTCATCGTCCGTCTCGACATTGGCACCCAGAATCAAACGACCGTGCTCGCTAACCGCGTTGATACCCTGAAAATTCGGTATTATCCAGCGAGAGTTAGCTACACGGCCTCCAGCAACGACTGCGATATTTCAACCACCTCATCTGAAGTAACACAAAAGAGCGACACGAAGTACATAGTCATCAGCGTTTGTGTTGAACTGCCGGCCCGCGGAGCCCCGGGTTCTCCCGGTTACCAGCCAGTCTCACGCGTTCAACTTGTATCAGACGTTTATTTGCGAAACGCCGATATTGTTAACTACTGACTAGAATTAAATAGGAGACTTCATGAGTCAGAAACTGACAGTGGCAACTAAGGGCAATAAACACTTGCGGAACAGTGAACGAGGCGCAGCGCTAATTACGGTTCTTCTTATCTCCTTTCTCGTGCTCGCTGGCGCCCTAGCATTGCTACTGACAACTACCACCTCGGCGACGAACGCTATTACTGCGACTGACGAGATACAAGCTTATTACGCGGCTGAGGCCGGTCTCCAGGACGCGCTCAACGTAATCCGAGGGAATGTTCTGCCGCACCCGAACGACGGCACCAAAATGAACTTCAAGAATGCCATCAATGTCGGAACCTCGAACAATCCGAGTTCTGGCGTGCCGCAACTCTCTCGCTGGCTTGTCTACAATTATCCTACCGGTACTCCGGATCGGGTGACCTTAAGCCCAAATTATTCACCGGCCGACGGAATGGCGTATACGATCACCGGGATCAGCGACCCAGACAACTCCAGAGAGGTGATCTATTCCACTGCTGGCGCATTTAACACCAACACCCTCAGTACGGCCGCATCAACCCTTGCTTTGAGCGGTGGCGTCTCCGTCACCTATACGCCACAAGGTTCGACTAATATCACTACGAACGGTAATCCGGCTCTGGGCACGATCGCCTTTTCAGGCGTAAAGAGTAACACCTCGCTTTCATTCGCGAATGTGCCCACAACTCTGACGTTGCAAATTACTGAAACGGGGCCACTGCCGGCGGGGACTACTACGCCAATCTCAGTCTCGATTAAGGGCACCTTCTCAGGATCGATCAGTTCGACCAGCAGTATCGTTTCGCTTAACTTCTTTAATCAATCAATTGAGATTCCAGGTGTCGGCACTTTGTTTACGATGCCTACTCAAAGTGTTCAATTACCGGTAAACGGTACGGTCACAACTCTACAAACTGCGGTTGCTTCTCCAGAGCCAGGTCGCTTGATCGTCAAAGTTGTTGGGTTCGGCCCGCGAGGCGCTTCCAAGAATCTGCAGATGATGATTAGTCGCTTCGGCATCGCCTATGATCCTCTGGCAACCTTCGTCATCCGTGGGGCTGGCAATGATTCAACCCCCGCGTCGACAATAGCGATCGGTAGCAGTGCAAATTATGTGTACTCGGGATTGGATAATGCAGGTGGAGACCCGCTACCGGCTTTTCTTGTTACCACCACCCCCGATTACACCACTCTATCCACCTTGAAGACTAATAATCCGACAGGAGTGCAGGGCGACCCAACAGGTCTAACGCCGGCTCTAAAACAAGTCACACTGCCAACCAACTTAGCTACCCTGCCTACATGGCTGCAGACTACTTCAGATCCTGTCTCGGGCACGAGAGCATTCGTTAACCAACTTAGACAAGCTGCTCAGCAGCAGTTTTCTGGATGTAGCAGCGGCCAGAGCTCAAGCTGTGATCGCTACTTTAATACGACTGCGGGCGACGCTGCCCCGTCGGACTTCGGCGCAACCACGACCGACGGACTCTTTACCTTTGTTGACGGAGATGTTTCTCTTCCCAATTCTGGAGGCAAAGGACTGTTAGTTGTTACCGGAACCCTTTCCATGAACGGGAGTCAGACCTTCGAGGGTTTGGTACTCGTGCTTGGCGGCGGTGTCCTCGACCGGAGTGGCGGTGGCAATGGCACGTCTCTTGGTGCATTCGTAGTCGCCAAATTCGGCAGTACCGGAGATTTCCTGGCTCCCACTTTTACGTCATCTGGTAGCGGCACCTCCTGGCTTCAATTGGATAGAAATAAAGTCAAGACGGCTCTACGACTGGGCGGAATCCCAGTGCTTTCTGTCAGCGAGTTCTGAGGGCAAAAAAGTTTCAGAGGATTACGATGCTGGGAAAATATATTTTTACGAGGCTGAAACCAAACTCGCCAATCGAGGCTCAAATCCATTTTGACGCCGGCGTGCGTTTAGCAACGGAGGGTCTCTATCCCGAGGCGGTGGTGGAATTGAAAAAAGCCATACGCGCAAACCCAAACTGCGCGGCAAGTCAGCTCGAGTTAGGTCTTACTTGTCACAAGCTGGGGCACTTTAATCAAGCAATCAAGGCTTACTCAGAGGCGCTCGAAGTTCAACCGGACCTTGTAACCGCTTACAGAAATCTAGGGGCAGCTTACAATGGCCTGGGCGATTTTGTTAAAGCCTTGAAAGCATATACAAAGGCGATAGTTTTGACTCCCAATGATCCCGAATTGCGCAATGATCTCGGGCTAACTTACTTCAACATAGGAAGCTACGCCGATGCATTAAAAGCCCACCAGCAAGCGTTGAAGATCGATCCTGACAATGCCCGGGCGCACTATTGTTTGGGTCTCGTTTACCTTGATCTTGACGACACTGACCTGGCTTTGGCAGAACATAGCCACCTCAAGGGTCTGAATGAGACGGAACTAGCCTTCCAGTTATTGGATAAAATACAAAGGCAAAGCCGCCAAGCTTCGTGAACTTTAACCCATCGCGTTGTTCACGGGATTCGTAGGATCGAAGAACCGCGCGCTCGTGAAGGCGGGATTAAGACTGGAGTTTTTCCAGGCGCGCGACATCAGCTTTGTCTTGCGGTCTGGCAACGGCATTCTTGTTCTGGATCAGATGTGAACGACCAATGACTGGGATTTTCAGACCTTCAATGTTGATGAGAACTTGATCCGGTTCGGCTTCTTCGTAATCGACACCCGTGATCTGCGTCAGAATATCTATCCGACGTGGTGTCACCCCAAGCTGGACGACTATACCGGGCGTGATTAAATCCTGCTTGGACAAATTTGAGAGTGGCGCGCCGAATCTTGCGAGAGCTGACCACACGCGATCAGCGTTGCTCTGCGAACATTTGATCCAGAGGTCGATATCGCCTGTGGCACGCGGCAACCCGTGCGCAGCCACTGCGTAGGCTCCCACGAGCATGAACTCAACTTTCTCTTCGCAGAACGCGGACAATATGTCGCGGAAGTCTGAGTTCAGCAATTGGCTCTCCTTTGAAAGCCCACGCGTCGAGCGTGAGCTGCCACATCATTTGCAAACGCTCGGCAGGAGTGGTCTTCAAAAGATCATCAGATTGATCCTGTTCTCGAAGAGTTGAAACACGAATTTTTGTGGCCTTGGTTGGCATCAGCGAAGTAATTATAGCACGCGCCATCGTCGTCTCTCTTCGTCAACGAGTGGACTGCGAACTGCTTCATGGCCTTGCTTTCTATTCGTGCCGTTTGGTGTGATTTCGTAGATCGTCCTTCTGCGCGGAATACGATCCAGTTGTACCGGTGAGTCGGTGACTTGAGGTTGTGGGGCGCGTCCGGGTAGAGATAAAACTCCACGGGGATCTTTGCCGCCTTCAATGCAGCGTAGGTTCCAGCGAAATAGGGGACGGTCGAGTAGCCATGCACCTCGATGAGCCTTGGCGTCTGTGCCTTGTCGTACTTGAAGTCGACGGCTTGCTCACGCCAGCGTTCGGAAGTAGGTCCCCAGGGAAGGGTCCCACCCCAATGCTTCTGAAAGCTCGAACCCAAAGTGGCTTGCGACAAAATGTACTGATTGAGGTTGTACTCGATATTGTCGAGGTTCGCTGCGGCCGCGGTGAAGACTGGAAAGAGGGCCGATTCACTCCGCCGGCTCAGCCGCAGCCTAAAGAGGGGGCGCCTATTCGGACACGGCGTATGCGCATCCGGTGATTGCTAATGGAAGACTCTACATTCGGGATTCCGGGACGCTGTGGTCTACGAAATCAAAGCAAGGAATTGAGCCGCAGTCTAACGCGGATAACCACCGCGTAGCAGAGCCTCAACCTAATGACGATGCGCATCGCTGGCGGTCTTGGTTACGTGGTCAGTATCAGGATAGGTTTATTACCTACCAATCACGAGTCTCTGTCCCAGTACGACTCGCTTAAATAGCGCTCACCACCGTCACAGAGTATCGTTACCACAACCGATCCGGCAGGAAGCTCGCGCGCAAGGCGCAGGGCCGCGAAGACGTTGGCGCCGGAACTTGGGCCAACCAATAACCCTTCTTCGCGCGCCAACAGCTTCATCATTCCCTGAGCCTCTTCCGTTTCAACCTGAACTCGAGTGTCAGCTAACGACGGATCGTAGATGCCAGGAACCCGCGCCGTCGCCATGTGTTTCAATCCCTCGATACCATGCAACGGCGAATTGGGTTCGACAGAGACAGCCCTCACCTGCGCGTTGTTTTCTTTGAGCCTGCGCGAAACGCCGGTAAAGGTTCCGGAGGTGCCAAGAGCGGCGACAAAATGTGTCACGCGGCCTTCGGTTTGATTCCAGATCTCCACGCCAGTGCTCTCGTAGTGAGCGCGCCAGTTGGCCTCGTTGTTGTATTGGTCCGCATAGAAATATTTTCCCGGAGCAGCTTGAAACAAATCGCGAGCCCTGGCTTGTGCGCCATCGGAGCCTTGAGTTGGATCAGTTTCGATTATCCTGGCGCAGTATCGATGCAAGATCTGTTTGCGTTCAGCGCTCGCATTTCGAGGCAAACAAAGTGTGATGCTGTAACCGAACGCCGCGCCGATCATCGCGAAGGCAATACCGGTGTTCCCGCTGGTCGCGTCAAGAATTGTCTTCCCCTGATAGAGAAGGCCTCGGCGCTCGGCATCTAGAATCATCCAGAGAGCCGGTCGATCCTTAACAGAGCCACCCGGATTCAAATGTTCTGCCTTGGCGAAGACTTCAACGCCAGCAGGTAAAGGACGCCCCAAGCGTCGCAGACCAATGAGCGGCGTCCCGCCAATGTTCGCATCAATCGTGTGGCGAACCGCGAGGCGCTCTCTTTGTTGCGAGGCACTGTTGTTCATTAGCTGCGGACTTGGCCTTTAGGGTTTGTTACCTCTAGAAAAAATCTGAACAATCCACCCGCTGCCAAATCTTCCCTCCGGAGGAGGGAGTTTCGCTCCGGAGGAGGGAGATGTTTACAGGTGGGCGCCTCTCTGACTTTCTTCGCTCCGTCAGGAGCGACATGTTCAAGGTGTGCTTTGTGGTTCATCGCGCTCCTAACGGCGCGCAGCTCTATTAGGTCAGAACGGCTATAAAATTTTTGCTCCTCCGCAGCAAGGAGCGTATCGCTTTGGAAACCCGACACAAATTGAATTCTATTTAACTCAACGTAAATGGAATTGTCTTGACCGGTCATGGCCCAAAACCTAAAGTTTCAGCCTGCTCTGAAAGGATCGACTTTTTTGAACCGCAGTTAGTGTGCGGAGGTGGATCGTGAGAATTATTGCCCAAATGCCTGCCTTGAGTTTCTGTTGTCGCTGCTGTTGTGCGTGCGGTGCAAAGCGCGTAGTTGCGAATTGCGATAAACGACAGACACCAAGGCGAGATCAATGTCAATTACGAAAAAGGAGAACAGGGTTGAGCAACTAAGAGGCGGGCAGCGGCTCGATAAGCTTGAAGTCTTCATTAGTAGCGCCCTCGGTGGTTTTTGAGGGCGCTTCTCTTTTGGCCTGAGCTTCATAGAAGACAACGACTAGTTGCACTGCTTTGCCTCAAAAGTGTTCGGGCGCGGCGCTTCGGCTTTGCCGCTGCACGGTGAAAGCAGAGCCGCAACCAACTTTGAGAAACGAGCGCAGAAATGACTATGGAAATCTCGACGCAGGAATTACACAGCATTCCCGATCACGTCTTTGAGGAACTGGCGCACTATGAGCGGCAGATCGAGAAATACCGCGCTGGTGAAGTGGATGAGACAAAGATGCAGAAGCTACGGCTGCACTTTGGCACCTATGCTCAAAGGCAAGAGGGTGTGCAAATGCAGCGCATCAAGATACCCGGCGGGTTCCTGACGGCAGATCAGCTCATATGTCTCGCGGACGCGGCTGACTTATTTGGTAGTGGCTTCATCCATTTCACGACGAGAGAAGACGCTCAGATCTACTACGTCAAACTCGAAGAGGCCCCCCACCTTCTGCGCTTCCTGGCCAAGGCCGGGATCACCTCACGCGAGGCCTGCGGCAACACCGTACGCAACATTACCGCCTGTTACCGCTCCGGCACTTCGGCGAGTGAAGCATTCAATGTTCTGCCCTACGCTGAGGCGCTGTTTCGTTATCTGGTGCGCAATAAGTTCAACCAGAATTTGGGACGGAAGTTTAAGATCACTTTCGAAGGTTGCGCCGAGGACCACTCCGCCCTGCGAATTCATGATATCGGGCTATGGGCCGTCACTCGGATCGAGAATGGCAAGAAGCGGCGCGGCTTCCGCGTCTACCTTGGCGGTGGATTGGGCGCTGCGCCTCATCTTGCACATCTCTACACTGACTTTCTTCCCGTAGAAGACCTCTTCAATCTTGCGGCGGCTGCGTTGCGACTTTTCGACAGGTATGGCGAGCGCAAGGCGCGCATGAAGGCGCGGATGAAATTCCTGATCGAGTCGATGGGCTGGCAAGTGTTTCGTTCGGCTCTTGATCAGGAGCGACAGCGAGTTGGGCCAATCACCCTCGCAGATTACCTGGACCGGGCTGAAGAGTTAGTGCCAGAGACTGCTCTTCAGGCGACAGGTCTGAAAGTGTTTGATGCACGGACGAACGAGGCTCAATTTCAATCCTGGGTGCGCGACTCAGTAATTGAGCACAAGAATGCGGGCTTTCGCGGAGTCCACGTGCGCATCAAGCTGGGCGATCTAACCGCAGATCGGGCGCGCAGTTTGGCTAAAGTCGTCCGCCGCTTTTCAGCCAGCCAGTTAAGGATTTCGATTGAACAAAACATCTATCTGCCTTGGGTGCGCGAAGAAGAGCTTTGGGAGCTCTACTCCGCATTAGGCACACTGTCACTCGCCGAGCGCGGTGCTGGGACGGTAGCCGATGTCACGACTTGTCCTGGATCAGATACCTGCCGATTGGGCATTGCGTCGGCGAAGGGTCTGGGAAGTGCGCTTAGCGATGCTTTCAATTCCGGATCACTGGCGAGATACGCGGAGTTGGCCCGTCCAATGCGCCTGAAGATTTCAGGGTGTCCGAACGGATGTGCGCAGCACTCCATAGCTAATATCGGTTTCTATGCGGCGGCGCTCTCTCATGAAGACCGCACCGTACCCGCACATTTTGTGACGGTCGGCGGACAAACCGCCCCTGATCACGCGCAGTTCGGTTTGTTACTCGGCAAGTTTCCCGCAAAGAACTGCGTCAGGGTAACGGAAACACTGCTGCAACTTTACCAAGAAACGAAACTGCCTGAAGAGGATTTCAACTCGTTCACGACTCGAATCGGAACTGAACGGTTGCAAGCGATCCTCGCGCCGCTGAAACAAGTACCATCGTTCAAAAAAGATCCTTCGTTCTACGAGGACTTCGGACACGAGCATGAAAGTTTTGCGGTACGGAAGGGCGTGAAAGGTGAGTGCGCTGGGTCAACTGTGGCGGAGACTGTGCCGAGCATCGAGACGGCGCGCGAATTGTTGGCCCAGGCAGAAGCCTTGATCTATCACAAGGAATACAAAGACGCAGTGATCACAGCTTATGAAGCAGCGACGGCGGCGGCGCGCGTTCCGCTATTTCAAAAGTTGGTCGATCCTTTCACAGCGGAGGAGGCTCTTTGGGAATTCGAGAATCTGTTCGTCCTGTCGGGCGATACACAAGGCGAGTGGGAGGAAATTTCATCGCGCTTTGGACAAATGAAGAAGAATAACCCGAATGAAACAGGCGCGCGAACGATCCTCGAGGAAGCGCGTAGCTTTGTCGGCTACTGCACGCGCGCGAAGTTTGAAGCGGCGAGGGCGTGCGCATGAGAGATGAAAAGAGATCGGGACTTTTAGTGGTCGGTCACGGCAGCCGCCGCCGGGAAGCAAACGAAGACGTGCGTGAAGCGGCCCGCAGAATCGGAGAGCGTGGCGGATTTCGGTTGGTCGAACCAGCCTTTCTGGAGATTGCGCAGCCAGATATTGCTGAAGGCTTCAAGCGTTTAATTGATCGTGGGGCGACCAACGTCACGGTACACCCCTACTTCCTCTCGCCAGGACGGCATACACGCGGCGACCTGCCACACAAGGTGAGCGCCGTAGCAGCATGCTACCCGGGCGTGAGGTATCAGATCACTGAACCTTTGTCAGCCCACCCACTTGTGATCGAGGCTTCGATCGAACGCATCCGGGAAACGGAAAGCTCAGCGTCAGACGTGTCGGGAGTTCACGCAACCAGACGCGGCACGGTTTATCTCGTGGGAGCTGGACCAGGTGATCCGGGCCTGCTGACGCTGCGGGCACGTGAAGTTCTGACCTCTTGTGACGTGATCATCTACGACTATCTGATTGATCCCGACGTGCTGAGCTTTGCGTCGCCGCGCGCCGAGCGCATCTATGCTGGTAAGGTCGGCCACGGCCGACATACTTCTCAGAGCGAAATCAATCAGCTATTGGTCGAGCATGCGCGACTTGGTAGGTGCGTGGTGCGACTCAAGGGCGGAGATCCCTTCATATTCGGACGGGGCGGCGAAGAGGCTGAGGCTCTTCATGAAGCGGGGATTCCCTTTGAAGTCGTTCCCGGCATCAGCTCTGCGCTGGCTGTGCCCGCCTACGCGGGTATCCCGCTGACGCATCGCAAATACTCATCGTCAGTCGCGATACTCACCGGCACCCGCTCAATTGACGAGGATAATCTTTCAGCGTCAGTCGCCGATCTATCAAGTGCCGACACGATCGTGGTTCTGATGGGTGTGGCCAACCTACGGGTGATTGCAGCTGACGTCATCGGTTCCGGACGAGATCCGGCAACGCCCGTAGCGGTCATTCGCTGGGGCACCTATGAGACTCAGCAGACAGTAGTGGGGACATTAGAGTCAATCGCTGACGATGTTGAAGCGGCAGGCATTCGTCCTCCGGGTGTAATCGTCATCGGTGAGGTCGTTCGTCTACGCGAACGTGTTAAATGGATTGGCAAAGAGTTGGCCGAGAGCGCTGAGTTGCAAGCGGTCTACGCCACAATTCAATGAGGAGGGACGTTGTCGCAAAAGTCAGAAACGGGAATGTTCGCAGGCGAAATTGAATGGCTTTGCCTCAAAAGTCACACCTAGCTCGAGTCGGATCTATTTTTGGTTCGTGTGACTTCGTGGATCGTCATTGTTTTTCTGGACAAAAGGACAATCCACGAAGTCACACGAAGCAAACACGAAGAGGACCAACTAATGACCGTTGCTGCTGCGCAGGCGATCGATTACAACGTGACAGACGAAGAGTTAAAGGCTGTTTCGGCTGAATTCGAGACTGAGCGACCGGAAGCTGTCCTTCGCTGGGCCGTTGAAGAGTTTGGTCCGGATGTGGCCCTGGCCACTGGCTTTGGGGTCGAAGGCTGCGTGCTTATCGATATGGTGTCGCGCATAACCAAAGGGGCGCGCATTTTCTATCTAGATACCGATCTGCTTTTCCCGGAAACCTACGCACTGCGCGATCGGCTCGAAGCCCGCTACGGCATTCGCTTTGAGCGACGTGCGACGCCCCTCTCACTCAGTGCGCAGGCTGCTGCTTTCGGCGAACGCCTGTGGGAACGAGAGCCTGACCGTTGCTGTCATTTGCGCAAGGTGGAACCGTTGAGAGAAGCCCTTGCGGGACTGCGCGCGTGGATCACTGCGATTCGCCGAGAGCAAACTCCGGCACGCGCGAGCGCGGCCATCGTCGCACCGGATTCGAAGTTTGGTTTGATAAAGATCAACCCATTGGCGACCTGGTCATTTGAGGACGTGTGGAATTACGTCAAACAATATGAGGTGCCTTACAACCCTCTTCACAACCACGGTTACTCTTCAATCGGTTGTACACCCTGCACGACGCCGGTACAGATTGGTGAAGATCCACGCGCCGGCCGCTGGCGAGGTTCGGGTAAGACCGAATGCGGTCTGCACCGGTAACCAAATCTCAGCACTTCAATCAAGGAGCAAAATGAAACTTATCAGTCCGCATGGGGACACACTGGTTAATCGCGAAGTAACGGGCATCGAACGCGACCGGCTCCTTGGGGAGTCTGCGGAGATGCCGCGGCTGCAAGTTAATACGCGAGCGATCTCAGATTTGGAGATGATCGCCAGCGGAGCTTTCTCACCAATCGAGGGCTTCTTGAACTACTCAGACTACACTTCGGTGCTACGCAACATGCGTTTGACTAGCGGTGCCCCCTGGACCATACCTGTGACGTTGTCAGTTTCCGATGAAGAAGCCAATCGATTGTGTGAAGGCACTGACGTAGCGCTTTACGAGCGTGACCATCTTCTCGGAGTGCTGCATCTCACGGAGAAATTCTCTTACGACAAAAAGCTGGAAGCGGAGTTGGTTTATCGCACGACCGATGAAGCTCACCCAGGCGTGCGAGTGCTCTACGATCAGGGTGCGTGGCTTCTCAGTGGACGTGTTAGCCTGATTAACCGGCCCCGCAATCTCGCATTCAGTGAATACCGAAAAAGTCCCGCGCAGATACGAGCGCTCTTCCAGGAGCGTGGCTGGCGCCGGGTGGTAGCTTTTCAAACTCGTAATCCCGTTCATCGCGCACATGAATATATACAGAAGTGCGCGCTGGAGATCGCCGATGGGCTCTTGCTCCATCCACTCATCGGCGAGACCAAGCCAGACGATGTGCCGGCAGAGGTGCGCATGCGTTCTTACGAAGCAATCCTGAACCACTATTACCCATCGGCGCGCACGGTACTTTCGGTGCTGCCCGCAGCCATGCGTTACGCTGGTCCACGAGAGGCTGTGTTTCACGCGCTCATCCGCAAGAACTACGGCTGCTCGCATTTCATCGTCGGTCGTGATCATGCAGGAGTGGGTAATTACTACGGCACCTACGACGCGCACCACATTTTCGATCAGTTTGAGCCGCACGAACTCGGCATCACACCATTGTTCTTCGATCACACTTTCTACTGCCGCGCTTGCTCAGGCATGGCCTCGACGAAGACTTGCCCACACGATAGGAGCGAGCACGTAACGCTGTCCGGCACGCGAGTACGGGAAATGCTGAGTGCGGGTGAGTTGCCACCGTCGGAGTTCTCCAGACCGGAGGTCGCGCGGGTGCTGATCGAAGCGTATCAGGGCGTGTGAAAATGACTAAGCACAACGGGTTCACGGTTTGGTTAACGGGTCTTTCGGGAGCGGGCAAGACAACACTCGCTTGGGATCTGTTGATGGAGTTACGCGCGCGCGGAGTGAAGGTTGAGGTTTTGGATGGCGACGAGGTGCGAACCAATCTCTCAAAAGGTCTGGGCTTCTCCAAAGAGGATCGTGACGAAAACATCCATCGCATCGGCTACGTCTCTCGTTTACTGGCCCGCAATGGCGTTGGAGTAATCGCTGCCGCCATCTCACCTTATCGCGAAGTGCGCGACGAAGTGCACCGCACCATCGAAGCGGATGGCGCCGTGTTCATTGAGGTCTTTGTCAAATGCCCGATTGATGTATTAGCTAAACGCGATGTGAAGGGTCTCTATCAGAAAGCTCTGGCTGGCGAGATCAAGTCGTTTACAGGTGTCTCCGATCCCTATGAAGAGCCGCTTGATCCGGAGGTCACAGTTGAGACTGATCGCGAAACGGTCGAGGAGAGCGTCGGAAAAATCATTCGTGAGTTGGCGCGCCAAGGATGCTTGTCTCAAAAGTCAGAAATCCCACCAACGGAAG
>DASYRR010000212.1:0-10784 GCA_036004125.1 Pyrinomonadaceae bacterium
CAGTTTCTTCTCGTTAGCCAAGTAGAAAAAGTACCGGCGCAGTTCTTCATCACTGAGTTGGGCAGGACTGCGATGGTAGTAGGCCGCCAGTTGCCAAACGGCGCGCGTGTAAGCCTCCTGCGTTCTTGCTGAAAGTCCGCGCAATTGCATATCCTCAAGCATCCGTTGTCGCAACGGAGACCCGGGCTCTCGTAGTCATGGTGGTTCCTTTCAGGGAGGGGAAAAGTGATGGTCCTTTTGCTGAGAGACACCACGGTCCTCCCTGGAAGGAATACTGCGCTCAAACCGCAGTTCAAGAAAAGCAACTCAGCGCCGCGCTGCACTTCGTCTCTTCATCTATCCGCCCGCAGGCGGATTTAGTTCAACACGCGCTTGGAGCGGGCTCGCCGGTGAGTAGCCTTTATTCGAAGTTGCGTGGGCGAGCCGCTTAAGCGCAACGTTGGATGGCTCAAAGGCATTGAAGATGAACGAATTCAGATTTGAAAACAGTTTGACGATGACTGAATCGCAGTATCTTGCCGTGTGGGCGCTTTTGCCCGCCCATCGACTAGCGCGGATAATCCGGCTTGGTGCGTTGACGGCAGTCGGAGTAGTTTTCTTATTTACACCATACACACTCCTGCTGGGCGTCCTTATTTTGGGTGTGGTTGGTCTATATCTATTCCTTCCCAGATTAATTCCGGCTGGCACCCGGAGTTTATTTCGGCAACACAGATATCTTCGAGATGTTCTTACCTATGGCGTCAGTGATCAAAAGTTGTGGGTCAAAGGTGCTAGGCTCGACGCCAATGTCTCATGGTCAATGCTGGTCACGTGGCGTGAAAGAGAGGGTTGGCTGGTTTTATCGCCTTCGGGTATTCCGCCCGTGTACCTGTCGTTAGCTCGGTTGAGAGAAGAGGGCCTGTATGATCAGGTGAAGAACTTGGCTACACGAAATGCCAACGAGTTTAAGACGTCTGGTTATATGCGCGCCATCTAACACCCGCTTGGACGGACTCGCCTTGAGCGGGCTTCTTTGTTAAGTAACTTGGGAGAGCCGCTCAAGCGCAGTGTTGGATGCTTCGAAATTCAAGATGCCGGAGTGGGTACAGACACTTACAGTTGACGCCTCGTACGACGACCCAACCGGTGTCATTGGTGTAGGCATCGTCATCCAGTCACGCATTGCCAAAGCTGGACGTGGGCCAATCATTGCGCGCATTGCTGAGTCACACATAGGCCTTTCGCCGAGAATGGGTGAGATGTTTGCCGTATTACGAGCACTAGAAGTCGCAAGGGATCGTGGATTTGAGAGAGTCAGGATCCGGTCCGATTACAATTCAATGAGACGGGATCTTCGGAAGCGTTTTCGTTTGGGCATTGCCGGCAAGAGCAAGCTTCAACAAGACATACTTGATCTGGTGGGACAGTTTCAGTGGGTCGATTTTGCTTATATACCTCGACGTAAGAATCAAATCGCCCATCTCCTTTCCAGAAAGGGTCGATTCATGTCACCAGGATCAGGTGTTGAGATTTGAGGAGCTCTGAACAAGTGTCTGCGACGCGTAGCGTCGGCTGAGTTTAGATCGGCGTTTCAACGCCGGGATGGTGGTAGTAAGCTTCCTCGTCGCGTAGCGACGATTGAATTCACGGCGGTTTCAGGCGTCGCTACGCGACGCAAAACACTTCACCAACTCTTCCCGGCTTTAAAAAGCCGGTCTATATTCAGCCGACGCTACGCGTCGAAGACACTTGTTCAGAGTTTCCTTCAGTTTGTCGTTCGAGCAACTACGAGTCCTGCGTTAAGACAACGACAAACTGATGAAGTTTATCGGACATAGAAAAACGGAGCCCGGGGACGAAGGTTGGTGTCGACCTGGAACGATCGGACCTATTTAGCAATCGTTGAAGCGGCAGTTGTCGGCTTCGGCACACCAAAATTCGTTGTTTCCGGAACGTTCTCGAGTGTCATCTTGATCAGATCATCAACCACGGCTTTGAGATCGTTTGTCTCACGATAGACTTCAAGCTGTCGGTCTGCTGATGTTCCTCGTTTCAGAATCGTGTGGATGTGATCGATCTCTTTTCGCGAACCCAGCTCATCCACAACCTCGTCGACAAACTCTAGTAGTTCAAGAACTAAATCGGCAATCGGAACTTCTGTTTGTTTACCAAAATCGATCAGTTTGCCTTCGAGACCGTAACGCACAGCGCGCCACTTGTTTTCCTGGATCAGCATACGTCGATAGAGTCTGAAGCCAAGGTTCTTGTCGATCAGGCTGTTCAACTTGGCCACAATCGCCTGAAAGAGCGCGGCAATTGCGATTGTGTCGTCGACGCGAGTTGGTATGTCACAAACCCGAAACTCCAGAGTTGGAAAGTAAGGATGCGGGCGGATGTCCCACCAGATCTTCTTGCCGTCGTTGATGCATCCGGTTTTGATAAGGAGGTCGACATATCTTTGGAAGTTGCTGTACGAATCGAAATGGTCAGGGATGTCCGTACGCGGAAACTGTTTGAACACCTCGGTGCGATACGACTTCAAACCGGTATTGTGGCCCATCCAGAACGGCGACGACGTGGAAAGCGCAAGCACGTGGGGTAAGAAATATCGGGCGGCGTTCATGATATGGACAGCTCGTTCGCGATCAGCCATGCCCACGTGGACGTGGAGGCCAAATATCAAGAGTGACCGAGCGACTGTTTGCAGTTCCTGAACTAACAGCTCATAACGTTCGTCATCGAATATCTTTTGATCCTGCCAGCGGGAGATCGGGTGAGTGGACGCTGCGACAATAGCCAGTCCATTCTTTTTCGCCAAACCGGCTATGACGCTGCGCAATCTGGTGATGTCAGCACGCGCCTCTTGAATGTTCTTGCAAATCCCCGTGCCAACTTCGACCATCGATTGGATCATTTCAGGCTTGATCTGCTCTCCGAGGAGCATCTTGCCCTCCTCGAGAATCTCGGCCACGTGTGACCTCAGTTCTCGAGTTTGTGGATCAACGATTTGAAATTCTTCTTCTATGCCCAGGGTGAATTGATCGAACATTTGGCGATTCCTCAACTAACCGATTATGGTGTGTTAGCCCAGTTCAACTATCCAGGCAGCCGGCTATCGTGCGCCAGTCAGGCTTAATCTTTCCAATAAACTCGTGACGCAAGTGCTTCAGAGCGCTGGAAAATGAGTGAACCGGACTGTAAAGGTCGAAGTGGACGTACCAGGTCCTTGGCTGACCTTCCTGGAAAAGGAAGTGCAGAACAGCGCGATCTCGCTGCTTCTCATAGAAGCCACCACTTGTGTCCTTGTGATTGGCAAAGCGGCGCGTGAAATCCTTGCGCCGATTCAGAGTAGACTCGATCATCGGCCACGCAATGAACTGAATTCCGACTCCACCTTCGCCATATACGTTGGTAACTTGCTTTACCAAATACCACAAATTCTTTTGGCGCATTCTCTGAAATAACAGAATCAGTGCCTGTTGCTTGTCGATTGACAAGGATTCGAAGGCCGCTGCATCACTGGGCGCTTGCCATAAACCCACCAGTTTGCCGGTTAGCAACTCACGGCCTGATGCCGACAAGTCGGGCCAGCTTAGCTGCTTCTCAGTCATGAGGGTTAGTCGTGTTTCAGTTCACGTTCCAACAACGACTGTGCCTCGTCTGACAATCCCTGAAATCTGACTCCGACCCCGCGACCCGGGTTGCTATAAACAACCTCGGCATTGCATACAACCTGTTTAGCGGGCCCAAACGGAATGCGCACCAACAACAGAGAACCTTCGGGAATCGTTGTTTGCGTGTTCATGTAAAAACCGCCGACACTTATGTCCTTGGTACTGGCAACACCTGTTGCATTATTGCCGTCGAAAAAGACGTCTACAATCAACCGGGAGCGATCATAAGCTCGACGCTCTTCGTGTAACTCAAAACCTTGCTCGTCTTCGTCGTCCACGGAATATGCTCCTCCGGTAGAGTCTGGTTAAATCCGGCGCCGATTGTAACCGTTTTCGACTACTTTTTGCTGATGATATATGTCGGAACCATGCCGCCGCCTGAGCTGACATTGGCCAACTCAGTGAACGATAGACGCGTAAATGCAGAGCCCACCTTTCCATTGAAGAGCAACGGATCGAGATCGACAAGTTGCTCAGCAAACTCTATCTGCCCTTCATCGGTCAAGGCGGGAAAAGTTTCGCGCGCAGTGGGCACGCGTTCTTGGACGAGGTAATCACCATTCTTCAACGCAGTCTCGAGTGCCTGGGCCCAAGCCGGCCCATCGACATTCCAACCAATCGTAATTCCGTGGCCACCGTAATCATCGTTCGGCTTGAGTACGAGTTGCTCGCTATTTGCCAGGACAAACTCGAGAAGCTTTATTTCGCGACCCTTGTATTCTGTCTGTTCATCACGAACGAGACGCGTCCAGGGCACGTGAGAATGAACGGCGTCTAGTTCTTCAGCAGAAAACAAGTCGGCTCGCTTGTTATCAGTCAAGACCGCAAACAACGCTTTTTTGTGGATCAATTTTGACCGAAAACTATTAACCAGGCAGACCGCATTCGCTCGGTAGGCGTTGAGTAACGCTGGGAACTCGTCGATGATTGGCAAATATTCATTCACGAGTAAGCGCTTGTATACAACGTCGATCTCAAATCCTTCGACACTCAGCCTACTGCCGTCAAACTCGAGCTCCTGTGGCGTACAGATCACCGCTGGATAACCCGACTGGTCAAAAAAGTCTCTAAACAGCTCAAACTCTTTTACAGTTGGAACGTCGGGCAGATCCACAATCGCGATGTGTGGCGGTCGCTCGGGTTTCTTTCCCAGGAACTCCTCAAAGGAGTCGAGTAGCACATCGAGCATGTAGCGTCTGCCGTAAAGCGGTCGCAGGTTGTAATCCCTAGCAAACGCCTTCATCACGGGCAGTGAGGAAAAGATATCGTACGCTGCATCTGCGTAAGCTATGCCGGCAGGACTCTCACCATTGAGTTCAACAAAACTGTACGCCGTTTGAGTTAGAAAGGAGTCCAGACGAGATGTTGGGGATACTGCAACATAACCCGGATCGATCGCCACCAGCTCACGCTCGATGTCAGTAAGTCCTAAGTCGTTCACAATCGAGCCGTCCGCAATTGCGGCGTCCTTTACCTTTTGAATCGCAGTCCAAACTGTTTCACACACCTCGGTGATGCGGGCGAAATCAGTTTCGGAAACAAAATGTGGACGCAAGTAGGGTGAGAGACGACGACCGTCAAAAATGAGTTTCGCGCTCTCCAAACCCTCGTCGAGAACGGCGACCGAGTCGTCAGCTAGTTTCTGATCTGCAAGCAGGTCGTGATAACGGGCAACTGCCTCGGGGAACATAAGCTTCCTTTTCTGGGTGTTTGTGAGGCTTCAGGGTATCACACAATATCCGCAGATTACGCCGATCAGGCTAAATCGAAGACGTAACCTAAGCACTCATGAACAGCGAAGTTCACTCCCGACAACTGAATCGGAGTAGTCCGGGTGATCTATGGATAGATTTATTTCTTAGGGGCGATGACCGTGACTACGAGCCTTTGTTTCTTACGGACGATATCAAGATTCGATTTCGGTCCAGACGAGAAGAATGTCACAGGAAAACTCTCGGCAGACGAAACGGACTTACCATCGATTGCCTCTATCACGTCGCCTGGTTGAAGTCCCGCTTCGAACGCTGGAGTTGAAGGATCGACATAGACAACTAATAGACCAACGCTTGCTCCGAGTCGAGTGGCAAGTGGCGGCCTCAAGGCAATGGTTTCGATTCCCTGAGAGATCAGTGAGGAAGTAGTAGGTCTAGATCCAAACCCAAACGCGAAATTCGGATCGAACACTCCGCTCAGTTCAACTCGTATCGCCTCCTCAGCGACGCGATTCGGTCGCGCTAGCGTAAAAGTGACGAAACTACTCGGACCGGCCTCGTCGAGCATCCATGAGAAGTCGTCACCGTTCTCAACGTCTTCGTTGTTTACTTTCAAAATCACATCACCAGCGCGCAGAGAAGCACTCGCTGCGGGGCTGCCGGGCAGAATGGAGGTTAGCAATATGCCGCGATGCCGTCCCAAGAGAGATGCAGCTTGTTCGGGTCTCCAGCCTTGATGCCACATCTGTTCAGCGCTGAGTCGGGCAAGAGCTTCGCCGCGAACACCCAGCCAGGGGCGAGGAACGCTTGACTGATGCGCCAGCACGCGTTTTGCTGCGCGACGAATCAAGGCAGTTGGCAATATCGTTGCTTCAGGACCTTCCACCGCATCGACTATTCCAACTGTCTCACCTGCCTCATTAACTGCGACGCCACCAATATTAGCCGACGACAAACGTGGCGACTTAACTTTGAAGCGGGCGAAACCGCCGCCAGCGGGAGCTCGTTTGACCGAAAGAACAGTGCCGAATGTCGTTCCCATTCGCACAAACAAACTGCCGGTCGTGATTGGCCGCGTGCTTGCCGCGGGCTCCGGGTTGAAGAGCGTAATATTCTCGCCTTCTCCAGTGAAGGGATCATCATTGCGTACGCTGACCGTAAAACTGCTGTCAGCCAAACGAAGTATTGATAGACCTGTAGCACCATCGAGACCGACGTATTCCGCAGCTAGTCGCTTTCCATCTGGTCCAATTACAGTCACATCCGGCGAGCCAAACATTCCGCCTCTTAAAGGAAACTTCGGAACCTCGACTCTTTTCATTGCCGCTGAAGGAAAGCCGGAAGGCGGCGCTGCTACGAGCGGACTATTCCATCCACGCTCAGGGAACAACGATGGGCCAAACTCGACGTCAGCATCTGGGAGCCACGCAGCAATCGTTCTACCATCATCCAGTGCTAACCCGGCAATGATGTTGGTGTGCACGTCTTCCATCAGGTTAAAAGCTTCGTCGAGATTGGCAATTGCTTTCACTTGCTCTTCAGATCGCAGCAGCAATCTGAACATCTTTATTCCGTTTATGCGATGAACGATAGTTACTACTTGAGGTGCAGTGGTATGGGTCTCTGATGAGGAACTCACGCGAGGACTCTTTTTCTGAGCCGTGGAGGCCGCCTGCGCCCACACCAACTGAATCCCGCAGGCGAAAACGGTAATTGTAAATGCTGATCGAATTAAAACTCTTGTCAACATTGCTCTGACTATCCTCTACCAAACGCCTTTGGGTGCAAATGCTGTTGTTGTTGGTACCACACGTTGGGAACCAAAGCTAACTGGCGGCAACGAGATTGTGCGCGGATTGCCACGCCCGTCGAACAACGACACTCGGAGCGATTGTTGAGACGCGTCGATTGGGAAGATTGTTTCCGAAGGCTTCGTTCCACCAACTACCTTTGCTCCCTCACTACTCTGTTCAAGGACAGCCATTTGCCGTTTTGGACGCAACCCGCTGCCAACAATTCGCTTGCCTGTTGAAGAGTTAATGTTGGAAGCAGTGGCGCTGTTCCCTTCCTTCGCAACCAGCTTCGTCCCGTCAGATTGGTGATTTGGCGGCGCAACAGGTGGAACGTTTCCTGTGTTCACTTTTTCTACAACACTTGGAGCGACTGAGCTTCGATTCGCTAAATGCCTCACCAATACGATGGCTGCAACCAAAAGCGCCAAAGCCGTCGCTGCGGCGACACTTCGCTGGCCAAACGTCAGGAAGCGGCTGGTCAAGTGAAAACTCGAGTTCGAGTTCTCATTTGCAAGTCGCGAGCGAAGACGAAGGTCGAAATCTGGAGGTGCTGAAACAGTGCCGAGACTGCCCACAATTTGCCGCAGCCTTGTTTGTTTCTGGTGAAAGTCTCGGCATTCGGCACAGTCACTCAAGTGCCGTGCGACTTCACCGTCGCAGTCCTCGCTCAACGTCATTTCCTCGAGTTCTCGTCGAATGGTTGTACAAATTGATTTACTCATAACGTTCACACTTAAAGATAAGCTGTCATTTTCTCCCGTAGGAAACCTCTGGCCCGACTAATTCTCGACTTAACTGTCCCTTCACTGGTCTCCAATATGCGGGCAATCTCATCATAGCTACGTCCATCAACGTCGCGCAGGATGAGTGGAGCCCGATACTTCTCAGGCAACGTGCCGATTGCCCGCTGGACCGCATGACGACGTTCCGTGTCAACCAACTCCAAATCCTGTAACGGTCGATCATCTGGTGGATTGAACTCCCTTGCCTCTGAACCGTCAGTCGATTGAAAAAACCCAGTTAGCGAAACCAGCTTCCGACGTTTGCGTTTCCGAAGCTCACTGATCGCCAGGTTGGTGGCGATCCGGTAGATGTAGGTTGAAAATGCGTAACTGCGCTGATATCTGTCGGCCGCCCGGTACACACGAACAAAAGTTTCCTGAGCTAGATCCACTGCGCCATCGTAATCATTTGTCATTCGATAGATGTAACTCGTAATCTGATTCCGGTACCTGCTCACCAACTCCGCAAAAGCATCCTGATCACCGGTCCGCGTCGCTTCCAGCAGGGCGTGGTCGGAAGTAGTGTCTTCCAACGTCTCCTGCTGTAAAGCGGGAGCAAAGCCCAACTCATCGATGCTAGTCAGGGTATTCATTCGGGCAGGCAGGCTCGCTATCTGGCTCAAGGAACCACTTCTCAGTCTCGAGAGCTTTCACTCTCGCGGGCTCAACAATGGGTCAGCTCGCCGGAAAATGATTATACCTGCACCGGAGAACACCCGCAGGTATACACGCCACTGCTAAGCCAAGGTTCCCAAAGGATTTCAGGTGTCCGATATGCTTCAGCTTGTCGGGCCGGGATGCATTTTCGCCGCAGATTTACGCGGATAAACACAGATCAGAACAAAAGGAGTAAGCGCTAACTCATCTAAATGCTCTTTCTGATCAGTGTTGATCTGCGTGAATCTGTGGCTAAAAAACTAGGCTTCAGGGTTTTTGAAGATCGACTCGTCGAACTTGGTTCCGTACGTAACCGTGAGAATGCGGGTTTCCTGAGTTTGACGTCCGTCTTCCAACAAGACCGTGTGATAAGGAACTAGTGTTTGCTGGACTGGGCGATAGTCGAGGAATCTCCTTGTGTACTTAACTGGCGTTGTTCCACCTGTGCTGGGAGCCTCCTCATACTCGAGCCAAAGGATTCGAAGGGTGCGGGCGCTAACGTAATACTTGGTTTTGCGTTTCTCCTTGTCCACCAAGTCGATTACAAAAAGGTCGAGTCCTTTCTGCTGTTCCTTTCCGATGAGCGTGATTGTGGCGCCGCACTCCTTGTAGCGGAGCAATGAATCAATGCTGTGGAGGTGCTGGGAGAGAAAACTGGCTGCGGCATCCTGTCTCGGTGTAAAGGCCGCCCCATTGATTACTCCCCAAATTTTGCCGCCACCGTAAATCAGCGAATACTCCACGGTGGGCATCTTCTGGTCGAGACGAATCTTGTCTTTTTCGAGACTCTCACCTCTAACAAAGCGGCGTTCGTAGTTTGATTCCTCGGAGTTACCTTCGGCATTGAAGCGCGTGAGCTTGCCGTGCTCAACGCCATTGCGCCGGATGTGCTCAAGCCCCGGCCGGGTGCCATACACGAGGATTACTGACTCCACGATCTGTTCAACAGTGAATTTCTTGTCGTCACCGGCGGCTGGCCGACCTTTGCTCGGGACGACTAGCAGGAAAAGCAGTACACACGAGGTTGCGAGGGCTGAGAATAAACGAAACAACTAACAATTCTCCTTAGGATTCAGATACCGTGGCGGCATGCCAAGTTTGGGGAAACCGAATAACAGAGGGCGGATTGTAACATACGACCCCGCAAAATCGCCTTTTGCTATTGGCGTGGCTGCTGCTGACTGGACCCGCCGTCAAAGTTAGTAGTGCATTTTCAATGTTGAAACTGCACCACTACCAACGGCAAACTGATGGATGCAAGCACGTAGTGACTCAGATGCCTGACTCCTGTTGCGTTTGCGGAAACAGTTTTCGGTGTCACGAGCATTTTTCATGTTCAATTCTTGTTGATACATTGGGCCATTAGGGTCTAGAGTGCCGCCCATCAATCGCATCCTCCCCCAATGTTCTCAAAGTTGACGCGTTGATTTTTCCTCGTTCAATTCGCGTCAACTAGAAATCCAATCAACTGATCGCAGGGTCCGGAGTACCCTATCTGTCTCTATTGGTCCACACACCGTTGAACCCGCTGATTGGCTGACGACCCAGGGCTGTCTTTAAGCGGATCCGAAAAACGCAGTTCAGGTGATTGAATACGACGACGTGGGTCGGTTGGAAAGCGTCACTAATCAATTCACAGGCGGCTATACCCGCCGGGAATATACAACCGTAGGCGAGGTCGTTACCATTACGAGAGTCGATCCCAGCCAGGGTGAAACGGTGATGGTGGACTATGTTGATGGCGCTGGCCGGGCGCGCGGCACCATCAGCCACCTGCCAAACAGCGTGGGACAGTGGCGCGCACAGATGTGGGCTTACGACATCATGGGGCGGCTTAAGGAACAAACAAATCCAACGGAAGTCACACAGGCGTGGCAACCGACGGGTGACGATGCCGCAGGCTGGATAAACACTCAATACACTTACGACTGGCTGGGCCGGCCAAGGATCACCACTAACCAGGACGGCTCCACGCGGGAGTTGATCTATACAGGTTGCGCTTGCGCGGGCGGTGATGTCGTCACCGTCAGAGACGAACGCGGCCGCCGCCGCAAACTTTATAACGACCCGTTAGGACGACTGGTCAAAGTTGAGGAGTTGAATTGGGACCAGTCTGTCTACTCGACAACTGTCTACACCTACAACGCGCGTAATCAACTTACACAGTCGAGCCAGGAGGGACAG
>DASYRR010000213.1:0-7289 GCA_036004125.1 Pyrinomonadaceae bacterium
ATTTCATTTTATTTACCTCTCTCCCTTATTTCGGCGCGCAGATCAGCTGCGCCGGGTGTAAGTAATGTTGAGCGGGAGAGGTGGAAAAGTTAGGCCACCGTTGGCGGTGGATTGTCCGGCCGCGCCGGAGCACACAACGAATGGGACCGGTAAGGCGGGACTTGACGAGCCGAAGAGCGTGCTCATTTGGTCCTCTGTCATGGTGTCGCCTGGTCTCAGTAGCACGTAGGCATCGGGGTTTCCGCAGTCATCCGATCCGTAGCTAGATTTCAAGAAGCCCAACCACACTGAGTTACGTGGGTTCGCTACTCGTGTCAGGGTTCCGTCGAGAGTTCCTATGGTTGGGAATCTACCGGTCCACCAGGGGAAGCCAGTGAAGGGGACGTGGGGAGAGAGCGAGACTGTGAATGTGCTTTCGCCCGACGAAGACCGGCCGCGATCGCGATCTCGATCGCGCCGTGCTGCGACTGTCACCCAAACAGTGGATGAAACGCGACCTCCGCCGCTTTCTGCCGTGAGCGTATATGTCTCGTCAAAAGGGGGATCTACACTTTGTGATCCTCTCAGCGCTCGCGCAGCCCGGGGATAAGAATGGTCAATGTGGACACTACAATCTGGCGCGGTACAGTCAACATCCCAAGAGAGAGTCGTTGTTTCGCCACGTCGGATGTCGTCGGGCGCAGCAGTAAAGCGGAGAATCCTCAGCCTATGCTGCGTTCCACATAGCAACAAATTGGTGCGCACATGGATGCCGGACATGGGATTTCCTCCTCGACAGGCGTGCATACCGGAACGTTGCGTGCCCACATCCACGAACCTCGGGATGGGAGGCCGTGCGACTGGTGCGCAAGCCAACAAATTTCTGCTTACATGAAGGCCTGTTATGGCCATTCCCTCCGGACAGGCGTGCATGCCGTGCGACTGGGTTTCAATGTCCCAACCTGCCCTGCCGCCTATCCCCGCTGACTGCACAATTTCCTGGGCCCTTGTGTAATTGCCAAACTCGCCTGAACACAGGAGCAAGTTCCTGTCCACACGGACACCGACGACAAACTGTCCTGCGGGGCAACTGTGCATGCCGTTGCGCTGAGTGTCCCGATCAATGGTTTGACCCAGGGCATCGCTTGCACATAAACCAAAAAGGCCAAATAGCAAGCCGATGAGAAAGTGGAACTTCAAATTAGCGTGTCTCATTCTTCTTCTCCTATGTTGTTTCAATGACTAACATCCTAAAGATCAGTACCGAGCCGAACCGTTTACCTGGGATGGGATCTCACTCCAGTCGCCGGCAGATATTGATCGTGCGGGAGATGTTGCTGATCCAGTGGCGATCCTGTTCCTGCAAGCCGATGTAATACCACTGGCCAAATTCTATTCTTCGATCGTTCGGGACTATCGCCGTAATCTGCTTGCCGGACCACGACGTGACCCGCAACAGCCTACCGATGCCATGACCACCGAGTTCGACAACGCGAGAGCCCTGCGCCTCGCCAAAACCGGAACCCTGGATGGTGACCTGACCGCCGCGGTCAACGCACGGTCGTGGAAAGAGACCAGAAACTATGGCTTCGTTCACTTCCGGTGTTTTTCCGCGCTTCGGAATAGGAATCGGTTTTTCAACTGAGGCGCCCTGGCCCATCTCCATTTGCAGTGGGTCTCTCCGGCGCGGCGTGCGAGCGTAAACTTTCGATTTCCTGCCATTGCTCTCGAGAATCGTTGCAGTCGTTTGCCCTGGAGCGTGCGTTGAAACCAAACCAAAGAAGAAGGTGCTCTCACCAGCGTTCGGATGACCGCCGGCGCAGACAGAATCGCTAAAACGAAACGTAATTGTGCTTCCGGATTTTTCGGCTGAAGCGAGACCAATGCTGCCCAGGCCCCCTCGCGTCACGACGAAGACTTCGTCACCTCTCTCGCCATCGCCATCAAGGTCCAACGTACGCACGATGTGATCAAAGTCGAGACTCACAGAGTCGATGCAGGGAATGTGGAGAATGCCTTCAGCCCTTCGGAGATCGATTCGATATTCGTAAATGTAGAGCCCTGCGGCTGGGGAACCTGCTTTACCTCTGAAAGTTCGCGACTGGAGGAAATTCGGACCACCTGCGCCGATGGAAAGAGTTTCAGTCGAGTCGTTGACCTCAACACGACAAGTTGGATCGAAAAGACAATTGATTGCCGGTGCGCTTACGTCGACAGTGCTAAGCACTTCGGCACGCGCCGTAGTTAAACTCAAACTCAAAACCGCAACAGCCAGCATTAGTTTTAGTGTTAGTTCTCGCATTGCTTTTCTCTTTCTTTCTTTCTCAATTGAAATCTGTGAACGCTTTCTTCATTTACGCCTGTCCTTATCCGACTCCCGGAAAATTCAGGTTGTCGTGGTGGTGGCGGTTGCTTTCTAACGAAGTCAAGATGAGCTGGGCTGATGACTTCATCAATCCTGACTGGAAGCGTGATCTCGCGACTCGAAGGTTCGTAACGCGGAGGCAACAGCGGACTGGGTATGCCGGGATGCACCGTGTATGTACGGGAGCAGAGGTTAGGAAAAGAATAGTCTCCGCTTCTATCGGTGCGAGTCCGCGCTACTTCGTCACCTTGAGCGTCGAAAAGAAAAACTTGTTCGCCCTTGACCGGTCTGTACTGGTTTTCCTCGTCTCCAAAAACGTCGACTCGTCTGGTCAGGCGTCCGCCGATTGTGAATTGAGTACAACGGCGGAAAATCGTAATCGGAAGTGGGCTGAACTCGGCCGATTCCGCTGACCAGTCAGACGGATTGTAGGCAACCTCTTCGTAAAGTAGCGGCGGACCTTCCAAGTCAGCTTCAAGGTTAGCTGTAGCTGATAGCGTAAGGAGGCGCTGTCCTGTCTCAAGCGACCAGATATCTATTGCTCTGCACGAGGAGCGCAGAGTAGCAATCACTTTTCCATCGGCACTATTTGCTGCAAGATGCGATGGATATGTTTCGCCTGTCTCACTCTTTTCTGCTGAGGTGACAAGGATGTCGGCGATGCGTTTGTCTGCTGCCGCATCTGATGAGTCGCCAGGTGTTCTCGAGGAACTCAGGTGTTGATCTAATGGATAACTGCCCTCAACCTCACGAATCAGTTTGCCGGTGGAGGCATCCCAGATTGTCGTCAATCCCGTCCAGTGTGAGATCAACGTTTTGCCGTTTCGATCGAAATCTACGGACGGAGAACTGAAGTACGGATCAACTGAAGGACCATTACGCGGATGAAAATGATGAAGTAACCTACCGCTTGTGGCGTCCCAGACTTCGACTGTCCCCTGGTTACGTGCTGTCGCGAGATACTTCCCATTTGGACTAAATGCTGCCGAGCGGAACTCTGATTGAATCACTCGCTTTAAGGTTATTCTCAAGGTCGGGCTTTGAGATTGGACGAGGCTTGTGCCTGTCCCTGCTGTGATCATGATGATGAGCGCAAAGCCCACTAGTTTTGTGAAAGTTGATCGCTTCATTGTTGTCTCTCTCCTGTTTCGTTGCGCCATCTAGTCGGGCAAAAGGTTTTCATGTCTGAATTCCGGGGAGAGAACTTCCGATCGATAGAATTTGACAATCAGTTCCGACAGATCGAATCGCTAGTTACACAAGTAGATTTCGAAAGCGAAATCCCAAGCGCCTGCGGCTAACCTGGTCCAATTGCCGGCGCCTCCGTTCAAATTGCGCCACCCTTTGTCGCCTTCGCCGGGCCTGTTGTAGACGTTGCCGTTAATGCCCTTCCACGAATAAGCGCCCAATTGACTATCTTTTGATTCCAGCTTGAGTCCGTAGAACGGCATTCCAACCAGCGCCGCGCCATTGCATCCAAAGTTGAATACCTGAACGCTGTTGCCCATGGGGATGTCGGCGCCTGCGATAGTCGCGGCGTCTAACTCTGTGAAGTTTGGCCGCACGACGTGCAGAGTCAGATTCTTAGCACCCGCGAAGTTTTTGCTGATGAGCACCTTCACCGAGCAAACTTGATTACCCGGGACGCTGGGAACAAACATCTGTCCCAGAACCGTCTGGCCACCGAATGGAATTGCGGCCTGATTCTGAAGTTGTATTTGATCTGGACGACATTCATTGTTTGCATCCGATGTAACGGGAGCTACCAGCAGGAAAACAATAGAAGCGATGATCGTGAACGCCGTTGCGCCATTTAGTTTCGTGTGTTTCTTACTCATCTTTCTCTACCTCGTTTCTGAATTTGAAAAATCATTTAGCGTCATGCCGCTCAAACTCGGCTGCGGACTTTTGACGAACGTCGCTCGGATGCGACCTTGTGGCTTCATGAAGTGAAAAGTCCCGAAAAGGTTGGTGAAAAACTACGAAGTCAGCGAGAAACGCCGAATAGGAAACGATTGATCTGCTAAACTTGGGTCCACACCAGACACTGAAGCATCAGAAACCGCTTGAACTTTTAGAAGGGCCATGGACGAGGCCAACCAAAACAGACCAGAAACTCTGCTGCATTTTGGAGACTTCGTGCTTAACGTCGTGCGCAGAGGTTTGTATCGAGGTCAGGAACGCGTCCGCCTTACAGCGAAGCCATTGGAGACGCTCATCTTTCTGGTTGAAAACCGTGGGCGAGTGGTCGAGAAACAAGAAATACTGAACGCCGTCTGGAAAGGTACCTTTGTAACTGAAGACACGTTGGTTCACGCCATCAGAGAGATTCGGCGCGCCCTTGGAGACGATAGAGACAACCCGCGCTTTATTTTGACGGTGCCGCGAGAAGGCTACAGGTTTGTTTGTGAGGTTCTCGTTGAGTCTGAGCCGCCGGCGCCCTCGATTGACTCAACCACATCTATTGACGACTCCGCAGAACTGACCACCCCACTTCCGGCAAATTCACCTCGAACCAGAAGCTGGCTGCTTCCGGTTTTTCTGGGGCTCTTGCTTCTCGTGCCGACGATTTGGATCGTGTCGAAGTTTGTATCACTTGAACAAGTGGTGAGTTTGTTCACGGTTAGTCCGAAAGAGTCAGCTAAACCACCCAACCTTGACAGCCAAAAGCTACTTACAACGACGGCGTTCAGTGAAGGGAAACCAGCCCTTTCTCTTGACGGAACGCTGTTGCTATACATCAGTACTAATCCTGACGAGAACGAAAAGGTTAACGACGGAAAGATAAAAACCTTTGGGGATTTGTTCGTAAAACAACTCTCCTCTGGTAATCCAGTGCAGATCACTCACAAGGAAAACCCAAGCGGAGATATACCAGTCTTCACGGCCGACAACAGTTTCGTTGTCTTTTCGAATTATCCCAGGACCGACAAGACGAGGAGCTTACTTAATCTCTATAAAGTGGGCGCCTACGGTGGAAGAGCTTACAGGTCCGACGACGAGCCTATTCCATACATCACGGATGCGAGCGGCGCCGGTTTTTCGCCTGACGACAAATGGGTTGCCTACACCAAACATTTGCCCGGGAGGAAAGCTCTTTGGCTCAGTCCCGCGAACAATCCTGAAGCGGAGCACAAGGAAATCGCGGATAATGGTTTCACACCGCGCTGGTCTGCCGACGGTAAATGGCTCGCCTACACCACCAGCAATCCAAATGGCGGTCCAGGTGACATTTGGGTCGTGGATGGCGCTTCCTTTACAGGCGCGAGAAATCTCACGAATGAACCACAACAGATCTATGGACTCACTTGGACGCCTGACGATCGCTTCTTAGTCTTTTCATCAAAGCGGATGGGGCCATCACTTCTTTGGCGGGTTCCCTTCGAAGGTGGGTCTGCCCAACCTTTGACCGGTTCGGTTGGAGATTTCTCAACGCCGTCGATGTCCGGAAAAGGCAATATGCTCGTGTTTTCTTATTATCGTGGCGCTCAAAACCTGTTTATCGCGGAAGGGCTGAATGCAGAAGCCCGAGATTTGACCAGTGATGAATACCACGAGTTTGTCAGGCTATCGCCAAACGGGGAATACGTAGCAACAGTAAGGCAGAAGCCAGACTTTGGTGAGCACCTCTACGTTACTGATTTACTCGGTAACCCTACCTGCTTGAGTGATCACGCCTCACGTCATCCTTCATGGTCTGGCGCGAAGAAAGTAAGTTATCTGCAGACAGATCAATCAGGTCAGCAGACTCATGTAATTCAGGTCAATATTGAGAATCTGGAAAAGCCTGTTGCCCAACCAGTGACCACATTCCCGGGAAAGGCTGATTGGCTTGATATAAATCCCGCCGACGCGACGAAGTTGGCGGTCGTGTTGACGGTGAGCGGAAAACAACAAATTGTCCTTCGCGATTTAGAGAGAAAGCAGCCAGATGTTGTTATTGCTGAGGGGTTGGAGTATGCAAATTTGCGCTGGTCAGCAGATGGATCGACGCTGGCATGGAGCGGACCGGAAGAAGCCGCGGCAGAGAGCACTGGGATTTGGGTAATCAAACTGGGAGTCGACACGAAACCGCGGCGAATTGTTCCGAACGGTTTTGGACCGGTATGGCGGGCCGACAACTCTGTTATCTATTTTGGAAGAATCGGTGCCCAGTCGGGACTGTTTGAATTTGATATGAAGGCGAATAAAGAGAAACCGATTCGCGACTGGGAACAAACGGATTCCTTCGATGTCATCGGCCAGCGTCTCGTGTATTGCGAGCTAGGCTCAACCGGTAAGAGTCGCGTTTACTCGCTAACTGTGGAATGAAGATGGATGTCCGATATGCTTTAGCTTGTCGTTGTCGTTCGTAATTTGACGTCGGTCTTTGTGCGGCCATCAACGACAAGCTAAAGCATATCGGACATTTAGATACGCCATGCGATACTTGCTTCAGTTCATGATCATTCTTTGCTTCGTTGCTTCAGGAAGCACCGTCTCAGCCCAGTACATCTCCGCTGACACCTATACTCGTTACGAGTTGCTAGCACCAGAAACTCATCAGTTCAAAATCTACTATGAAGTGACTGAGACTCGAGTTGGTGCGCGGTTTCACTTCAACGCAATTCGCGAAGGAAGCGACGTGTCAGACGAATCGGTGGTTGATCTGGCGACGGGAAAGCCGCTGAAGTTTGAAGTCGTCACTGGTGCTCAGGCAAAAACTGATTCGCCCTCGGAAAACTTAGGTGCCACAGGACATTTCATCAAGGTGTTTCTGGCTCATCCGGTTCCTGAACGTAGCGAGTATCGTCTGGCGATTATCAAGACGTATAAAGATGATAAGAGCTATTACACGGAGGGTGAACAGATCATATTCAAACGTCCGCTGGGAATTCCTCGCGACAGCATCGTCTTGCCCACTGGATATGAAATTGTTTCGTGTTCAGTGGCAACGCAAGTGTTA
>DASYRR010000214.1:0-39521 GCA_036004125.1 Pyrinomonadaceae bacterium
CACCATATCGGTCTTTGGTTGAATTACGGGAATGTAAACGGCGTCGACTTCTGGAACAACTCGGTCTCTTTACCGCCTGAGCAACAGCAGAAGATGGGTACTGTCGTTCACCGGCGCGTCGCCCGAGCACGCAACGGCAAAGAACGCGGCGAACTCGTAGTTGAAATGGACTGGGTGATGCCGGATGGACAGGTGGTATTACGCGAGACTACTACGCTTCTATTTCATTCTGGCAGCAATTTTCGCGAGGTGGATAGGATTACGACGTTGACGGCTCTAACGCAGCGTGTGACTTTTGCCGACAACAAAGAGGGGATGCTGGGGATACGTGTGCGACGAGAGCTCGAGCAACCCTCAAATGAACCGCTTGTCTTTACGGATTCAGCCGGTCGTCCAACTACCGTCAAGGTTCTGGATAACACTGGCGTGAGCGGTCTCTATCGTAGCAGCGAGGGAAAGACTGGTGATGCGGTCTGGGGCACGCGAGCGCGTTGGACGATGTTGGCCGGTAAAGTGGACCAAGAATCCATTACGTTAGTTATCTTCGATCATCCCCAAAATGTCGGCTTTCCGACGTACTGGCATGCGCGCGGCTATGGTTTATTCGCTGCGAATCCGCTCGGCCAGGAGGTATTTAGCAATGGCACAGAAAAACTCAACTTCACATTGGAGCCGAAACAGTCAGTGACCTTTCGTTATCGCCTGCTCATACTCTCCGATTCGGTTTCACCCGATCAGGTTGAAGCGCAATATCGTCGGTTTGTGAGTGAGGTGAAGTAGCGCGAGCAAGCGAGCAAGACACTACCGGCTTCAGCCGCGTGGAGCTTCAACTTCTACCTAATAGGGAACTATTTCTTTCTTTAGACACCACGCGGCTGAAGCCGGTGGTGTCTTGAGGAGGATTTTGTAACCAACCGTTTCAGTTGGTGCGAACACCAGTAAATCCCCAAGACTCAAATCCAAGCTCAACTCTGATTTGAGTGATATCTCGCAAGCAGGACATTTGCCTTGGGAATATTGCGCATTATCCGCGCTTTTTCTCACTCACCGACGCCAAATATGGTCTGGTATCTAACTTGCTGAACTACCGGCGAATACTGCTATGGGCGCACACGACGTCGTAGAACAAGTTGACGAACGAAAAGCGCAGGCTTTCATGAAAGCGTTGCTGGATGACCTGCGCGCACTGGCTTTCATGCTCGAAGACGGTCGTGTCGAAAGTGGTATCACTCGCATCGGCGCTGAGCAGGAGATGTTTCTGATTGATTCGGATTTCCGGCCTGCTCCAGTCTCAACAGAGGTTCTAACACAGGCTGGTGATCGCCGGCTCACGACTGAGATTGCGAGGTTCAATCTGGAAGCCAACCTCACGCCGCTGCTTTTATCCGGCACGTGCTTCGGCCAGATGGAAAGCGAACTCCAGGATCTAATCGGTATCACTCGAAAGGCTGCGGCTTCTTGTAACGCCGATGTTCTTCTTTCTGGGATCCTGCCAACGCTGCAGAAGTCTGACTTAACTCTCGCGAATCTTACCCCGAATCCTCGATATGACGAGTTGAATCGCGGTGTAATTAATATGCGGGGAGGGCCGTTGTCGATCCACATAAAAGGACTCGACGAACTGCAGATTACGCACGACAACATCATGATGGAGTCGTGCAATACCAGTTTCCAGGTGCACTTCCAAAGCAGCCCTACCGAGTTCGTCAATCACTATAACGTGGCCCAGGCGATAACCGCTCCGTTGCTGGCGGTCGCAGTCAATTCGCCACTCTTGTTTGGTTACCGGCTCTGGCAAGAGACGCGAGTGGCCTTGTTCCAACATTCGACGGATGAACGTTCGCGCCCACAATTAGCAAGGAGCCAGCAGACTAGAGTCAGCTTTGGCGACGGGTGGCTGCGAAACTCAATCATCGAATTGTTTCATGATCAGATTTCTCGGTTCCGCCCGATCATGATCACTGAGCCAGATGAGAATCCCTTTCAGGTTCTGGCGCGCGGGGAGACACCACTGCTATCGGCTTTGCGTATGCACAATGGGACTGTCTGGCGTTGGAACCGAGCGTGCTACGGAGTAGCTGACGGCGTCGCTCACCTGCGCATTGAAAATCGAGCCTTGCCCGCCGGTCCAACTGTGGTGGACGAAATAGCCAGCGCCGCTTTTTTTGCGGGTCTGATGCTGGCATTGCCGCAAGAATACGGCGACATTTCCCAACGTCTGACTTTTGACGATGCCAAATCAAACTTCTTCCGCGCCGCTCGTCATGGTTTGGAAGCACAATTCAACTGGGTGGACGGTCAAACTTATACCGCCTCTTCATTAATTCTAGACCACCTGCTGCCGATCGCTCGGCGGGGACTGCTGGGGTCAGAAGTGACGCGCAAGGACATCGATAAATATCTCGGCATCATCGAGGAACGTGCGCAAACGCGCCAGACTGGGGCGCGTTGGATCGTGAAGTCGTTTGCCAAGATGACTGACGTACTTCCGAAGGATACCCGCTGCCGCCGACTGACTGCTGCGATGTTGGAATGTCAAAAGGAGAACCAACCAGTTCACACCTGGCCAGAGATTCAAATGGAAATATCTGACGATTGGGAGCAGGGCTATCGTACCGTTGCCCAGTTCATGACCACGGAACTGTTTACTGTGCATCCTGACGACTTGATTGATCTGGCGGCTAGCGTGATGGATTGGAGGCACATACGGCATGTGCCGGTTGAAGATCGAGAGGGCCACTTACTTGGTTTGGTGACCCATCGTATGTTGCTGCGACTTTTGACTAATGGTACCCGAGCGCGTAGTGGGGGACCGATTACAGTGCGAGAGATTATGCTTGCCACTCCGGTAACGATTAGTCCCTCGACACCCTCACTCGAAGCGATCAAACTTATGCAGAACAATCGCATCGGCTGCCTACCGGTCGTGGAAAATGATCACCTTGTCGGGATTGTGACGTCGTACGACTTTCTAGCTGCATCTGCACACCTCTTCGAACAACACCTCGCAGTCAAGCCTGTAACTGTGAAAGCCCTTATCAGCCGTGCGTAGAAATTACGATCACGCCGAACGAACCTGAGTACGTGAGATAGAACAACTGGAAGGGCGTCTCCTTGGAGTGCGGGGACTTTTCACCGCTTTGTTACAGCGAATCTCAGCATCTACAACGCTCAGTAACAAAGCGGCGACAAGTCCCCGCACTCCAAGGAGGCGCCCACTCCAGCACCCGCCAGTCTCTGCGCAAAACCTCGCGAGTCTCGTGAGAATTCACGCACTGTTATGGGCAAGAAATGCCGAAATTCCCTAATAAAAACCCATCTGCCGCCCGGCACGGGCGTTGCTCAAACAACAGCGGCGAGAACGTACAGATCGGGTGGTGAACGACGAACGGTTTGCAGGAGGACACCATGACTCAAGACGATCGCGACATGCTGGTTCTTCTTCAAGAGGAGCTGGACTTTATCGAAAAAGGTGGATACGGCCGCTCAGTCCGCACACCGTGGTTACCCAAATCGATCTTCCAGGACTCTCTCAGTTGTCTTAATTACGGTTACCCGTATCGTGCTCATCCCTGTAACGAATGCCACTTAAGCGAGTTTGTCTCGCCGGAGCACCAAACTGATACCGTGCCCTGTCATCACATTCCGCTGAATGAAGCCGGCAACACCATCAAGGACCTGGAAGATCGTGAGGATCAAGCCAGGGCGGAACAGTTGGTCAAGGATTGGTTGCGGGCACGAATCCACGAGTTACAGGCGAGTGAGATTAATCATGCTGCGTAGGATGTCGGTTGATGGCTCTCGCCTAGAAGAACGTTAACCAGGAAGGGACGCGAACACAGAAAAGGAGCTACCAATGTCAAATGGAAATTTCATGACACCATCGAGAAACTTCCTTATGGATCCTTTCCAGATGTTCTCAGACCTGACTCGAATACTGGAAGAGCCCATGACGATGACGCGTTTTTATGCGGAGCTTCAATGTTCCCATGTTCATTGATGCCACGAAGATCAGCGTCGAATTCAAATATGGCGTGCTGACGGTGAAGCTACCAAAACGCGACGATGCCAAAACGAAACAGATTGACGTGAAAGTCAATTGAACATTTCGAGGAAGTTGGATTCGCGATGCAGCCTCTTCTGAGCCGCAGGCGGTCTGAAGCTAGATTGCCTGCGGCTTTCCTTTTAAGCGGTCACCCTGGACAAGAATCATGGAACACAAAAACGTCACCATAGATGGCAACGAAGCCGCCGCCTACGTTGCGTACAAAACAAACGAAGTGATTGCCATCTATCCAATCACGCCGTCATCTTCAATGGGCGAAGCCGCCGATGCGTGGGCCGCCTGCAATGAAAAGAATATTTGGGGCATGACTCCACTCGTTCGTGAAATGCAGTCAGAAGGTGGCGCAGCAGGCGCTGTTCACGGCACGTTGCAAACTGGAGCGCTGACGACGACTTTCACGTCCAGCCAGGGCCTCCTGTTGATGATCCCAAACATGTTCAAGATCGCCGGCGAGCAGACCAGTACCGTATTTCATATCGCCGCTCGTTCGGTAGCCACGCATGCGCTTTCAATCTTCGGCGATCACAGCGATGTAATGTCAACGCGCTCGACTGGCTGGGCAATGCTTTTCGCAAACTCCGTTCAGGAGGTAATGGATTTTGCGCTAATCACGCAAGCCGCAACTCTTCGATCGCGCGTGCCGTTCCTTCACATCTTTGACGGCTTTCGCACATCACACGAAGTGATGAAGATCGAGAAACTTTCAGACGATACCATCCGCGAAATGATCGACGAGCGCCTCGTTCAGGCACATCGAGGACGTGCCCTAACGCCGGACAGACCGGTGATGCGCGGGTCAGCTCAGAATCCAGATGTCTTCTTTCAATCGCGAGAACGAGCTAACTCTCTTTATCAAGACACTCCCGGCATTGTTGAAGAAGAGATGAAGCGATTCGGTTTACTCACCGGTCGAAACTACAAACTGTTTGAGTATGTTGGAGACCCAGACGCGGAAAGAGTGATCATAATGATGGGCTCCGGATGTGAGACCGCTGAGGAAACCATCACGGCATTGCGAGCGAACGGCGAAAAGGTTGGTTTGCTCAAGGTACGGCTCTATCGACCTTTTCCGGTTGACCGTTTCGTAGCAGTATTGCCGTGCACCGTAAAGTCAATCGCGGTCCTCGATCGAACAAAAGAACCAGGTAGCGCGGGTGAACCGCTATATCAAGACGTTGTTACTGCGCTCGCCGAAGTTGTAGACGTCGCGTTCCGGCCTCGCATAATCGGTGGGCGGTATGGTCTGGCATCCAAAGAATTCACACCAGCAATCGTCAAGACGGTGTTTGACGAACTTAAGAAAGAAGAGCCAAAAAACCACTTCAGTGTTGGGATTGTCGATGACGTGACTTTCACTTCACTTCCGTTTGACGTGACGTTTGATACTGAAGCACAGGATCAAGTTAGGGCGATGTTTTGGGGCCTCGGCGCGGATGGCACAGTCAGTGCAAATAAGAACTCGGTCAAGATCATTGGTGAGGAAACGCCGAATTATGCGCAGGGGTACTTTGTTTACGATTCAAAAAAATCCGGTGCTATGACTGTCTCGCACCTTCGTTTTGGAGCTGAGCCCATTAAGAGCACCTATCTGATTCAAAGGGCAAACTTCATCGCGGTGCATCAATTCAATTTCCTCGAACGTTATCCGGTGCTTGATCCGGCGGTCGACGGTGCAACGTTATTGCTCAACAGTCCCTACGACGCGAGTGAAGTCTGGCAACACTTACCGAAAAAGGTTCAGCAAACAATAATCGATAAGCGCATCAAGCTTTATTCGATTGATGCGAGTGCGGTCGCGAAGGAAACTCAGCTGGGCAATCGTATAAATACGATCATGCAGACCTGTTTCTTCGCGATCAGTGGCGTGCTTCCGCAAGCGGAAGCCATTGAGAAGATCAAGCAGTCGATTCGTAAGACTTACGGTAAACGAGGCGAGCCAGTCGTTCGTCAGAACTTCGCGGCAGTTGACACTGCGATCAGATATCTACATCAGATTCCTGTTCCCGCTGTGGCGTCCGCAACGAATGAATCGACAAGCGCGATCGCCAGTAACGCTGCGGAGTTTGTGCAGCAAGTGACTGCAGAGATCATTGCCGGGCGAGGTGATCAACTTCCAGTTAGTGCGTTTCCACTTGATGGGACATATCCAGTCGGCACGGCGCAGTTTGAAAAGAGAAACATTGCGTTGGAAATCCCGGTGTGGGAAGAAGACTTGTGTATTGAGTGCGGCAAGTGCGTTCTTGTTTGCCCACACTCGGCAATCCGCGCGAAGGTGTGTGACGAAGCTGATTTGATGAACGCACCAGAAGGGTTCAAACGAATCTCAGCCAAGTGGCGGGAACTGCCTGACAAGCTCTACACGATTCAAGTGGCTGTCGAAGACTGCACGGGTTGTCAGCTTTGTGTCGAAGTCTGTCCAGCGAAAGACAAGCACGATCCAAATCGCAAATCACTCAACATGCATCCACAACTACCATTGCGAGAAAGTGGACGCACGAACTGGGACTATTTCCTGACTCTCCCAGATATTCAGAAGAACGGTCACCTGAGCTTTGGTTCAGTAAAGAACGTTCAGTTGCTACAGCCGTTGTTCGAATTCTCCGGCGCGTGCGCCGGGTGTGGTGAAACGCCGTACATCAAACTCCTGACACAGTTGTTTGGTGACCGAGCCGTCATCGCAAATGCGACTGGTTGTTCTAGCATTTATGGCGGCAATCTGCCCACAACGCCCTACACAACGAATCGAGATGGACGAGGACCGGCGTGGAGCAATTCGTTGTTTGAAGACAATGCTGAGTTTGGGCTTGGAATGCGCCTGGCGCTAGATCATCAAAATGCGTATGCGAGAGACCTGGTGAAGCGGCTCGCGAAGTTTATTGGCGAAGAATTTGCCGAGTCGTTGCTCAGCACAGATCAGTCTACTGATGAAGGCATCAATGCCGAGCGTCTCCTGGTCGATCAATTGAAGACGAAGCTTGCTACGTCCGAAATCGTCGAAGCGCGAGATCTTCTGAGTGTGGCTGATGCTCTGGTTAAGAAGAATGTCTGGATCGTCGGTGGCGATGGTTGGGCGTACGACATTGGGTATGGCGGTCTGGATCACGTGCTCGCCAGTGGCCAAAACGTCAACATTCTCGTACTCGATACCGAGGTTTATTCAAACACCGGAGGGCAGGCTTCAAAGGCAACACCGCTGGGGGCAGTCGCAAAATTCGCCGCCGGAGGAAAGCCTACTGCCAAGAAAGATCTGGGAATGACCGCAATGCGCTACGGCAATGTCTATGTTGCGCAGATAGCGATGGGTGCGAACGACACGCACTCGGTCAACGCCTTTGTCGAAGCCGAAGCGCACCAGGGACCTTCGCTCATAATCGCTTACGGGCAGTGCATCGCTCACGGCATCGACATGGCGAAGGGCATGCGCCAACAGAAGCTCGCAGTTGATTCTGGTTACTGGCCGCTCTATCGCTACAACCCGAGTCTGAGTGATCAAAACAAGAACCCATTTCAGCTGGACTCACGCGATCCGAAGATTCCACTTGAGGACTACATCTACACCGAGGGTCGTTACCGCATGCTGCAGCAAAGCGATCCGGAAGTTGCGAAGTTCCTGCTAGGACAAGCAAAGAAATCGGTTCATCATCGATGGCAGCAATACAAGCAGTTGGCCGCGATGAAGTTTGAAGAAGAGTTACCGCTGAACTAAGAACCAGGTATTTACACCCTTACGAGGGTCCTGTTTGACGCGATGGCCTCAGAGTCAACACTGGTTGCCTTTAGTAGTACCTTCGAGTGAAAGCGAATCCTGCATACTGGGAGCGCAGGCGTCCTCGCCTGCTAACGTTGGATTAGCGAGTCCTTAGTTAAATCAATCTAACTTGAGTGGTGACGTTGGCAGGCGGGGACGCCTGCGGTCCCAGCGTTAAGACTCGTGTCGATCCGAACAGTACTACTAAAGGCAATCGTTAAATCCAGCGATTGAGAATTCACAGCTTCTAAAGTAGCAAGCTAACCGACCCCAACTTCCATTTCCATTTCCAACGCACGCGGAAACAGAATGTTATTTTCGAGGTGGATGTGTTGATGTAGACCTTTCTCGAATGCTTCGAGCGCTTCATAAAGACTTTGATAACTCAGGCAGGCATCGGCGGGAACCGAATAGTCTGAAGTGATTTGGCGCATCTGTTTGAGGAGATATCCGGCGCCCTCGTGTTCAAGCTTCATCGTCCCAACTGGATTCGCGACCGTTCGAAAAGGCGGAGTACTCACTGGATGGTTGTGGTTCTCAGCCGCTTCCATTCTGACGATGTGAGGAAACAGCACGCACTCTTCTTTCATCATATGCGGCACTAGTTCTGCACTCAGTGTTTGAAAGACGGATCTCACACGCGAGAGCTCTGGATGATTCTGACCATGGACGTCACAGACTTTATCAATCAGCAATCGCAATCGCGCAATCTCTGTTTTCGTAAATGAATGGTGCTTGTCAATAATGTATTTGATCAGTTCAGCGGCTGTTGTGTAATTCCGCTCCTCAATGACCTCGTGCGATTGTTTCTCCACCAGTTCAATCACCTCCTTTATGGCAATGCCTGCTTCGGCGCATGCGTCATCAAGTTGTTGGTTTCCTTTACAGCAGTAGTCGATACCCAGTTTTTCAAATACGCCCGTGGCGCCGGGTAATTCAACTGCCAGGTCTCGAACGGTCTTATTTGCGTTCAGATTCATAGTCCCTTCCTAATCTTCTATAAGTTGAAAATAGCTAGATGGTCGCTGTGGCGTTTCTCATGGGCCGCGTTGGCCTGAGGAAAACCAGATAATTGACCGTTAGACAAAGCAATGAGAAGAACGCCAGAAAGATGAATCCCCACGTGTAGGCTCCAGTTGCATCGCGCAGCACGCCAAGGACCAGGGGCGGAAAGAATCCACCCAGGCCGCCAAACGCTCCGACTAATCCGGTAACCGTGGCTGTTTCTTTCGGAAAATACTGTGGAACTAGTTTGAAGACTGCACCATTGCCGAGTCCTAAAGCCGCCGCCGCACCCAACGCACCAACCGTGAAAGTGGGCATCCATGGGCAACCCATCAATGCTCCCAACAAAGCAACACTAACGAAGACCGGTATTAAGACTTGCGCGCCACCTCGTCGATCTGCGAGCCGTCCCCCCAAGGGTCGCATCAATGTTGCCAACAGCACGAAGCCCGCTGTGCGAGCTCCAGCGTCTGCTGCGCTCAACTTAAAGTTGTCTTTCAAAAGCGTCGGTAGATAAATCGAGAAGGCGACGAAACCTCCAAAAGTGATGAAGTAAAAAAGTGACAAGACCCAGGCTAGCGGCTGCCTTAGTACTGCGAAGTTTTCTGAAATCGTTTTTGGCGGTGTGTCGGACACGACATCTCGTGCAAGCAGATAGAAGACGACAGCCCACACGCTCGAGATTGCTGCGAAGAGGAAGAAAACGGGCCTCCATGAACCCAGGGCAATCGCCAACACAGGAGCGCCAAACACGGCGATCGATTGTCCGATATTTCCCATGCCGTACACGCCCAACGCTGTACCCTGCTGGTCTGGCGTAAACCACTTCGAAGTGAAGCCAACCCCGACCGGAAAGGTCGAGCCTGCAATACCAAGGAACAGACCGCACGCAATCAACTGCGCGTAACTGTTAGACAGACCAATGAGTACTGCTGGAATAGCTGACAGTAAAAGTAACAGCGCAAATACTCGTCGGCCGCCGAAACGATCAGCCAGCATCCCGGCGGGGATTCTGCCCAACGCGCCCAGCAGGACCGGAATTGCGATCAACAGGCCCTTCGCTTTCGCAGAGAGACCATAGGTTTCGGTGAACGTCGGACCTAGAGCGCCTATCAATCCCCACACAGCGAAAGAAACTGCAAAGGCGCTAGTTGAAAGAAAAAGGGCGCGGGCCGCGCCAGGTTTGAATGATTTCATAAAGTTCTCAGCCATGATTAATCGAAGTGGTTTCCGGTATTAGTTCGCAGAAGACTGCGAGACTTGGTATACGGCAATGACTGTACCGTTGGGTTTTGAGCGCTTTTTGCAGGATTTAAGCGAAGGGCTTGTGAAACTCCGCAGACAGGCGTGGAATTCTACGCAGTAATCGAAGTCTTCATCGCTTCAAGTAACCGGAACTGGTGAAACGGCGCGACGGTGGACGCCACCAGAAAATTAGCGTCAGTGTAACTACAAAGCAAATGCCTGAAGCAACAACGAGCGGCAGCAACGCTGAAAATCGATGTGCTAGCGCGGCTTCAACCGTTGCAGCGAGAATCCACAGTTGTGCGACGTTGACCATGACGAGCAGAATAAGTCGCGCCTGGGCCACCGCCGTTCGGCCCTTGCCTGCGAAATTGCGAATCGGTCGAGCTTTGCTTTGCTCGCCTTGCATTTCAGTTTTTCGAATTAGATCAGCCTTCATTACTGCCCGCTTCCCTGCCGATTGCCCATACCTCTCCGTCAGTGCGCACGTCCAACCTAATTGGATCAAGTGGACGTGGAGGCGGGCCATACAAAACATTCCCGGTCTTAGCGTCAAACGCCCCGTCGTGGCACGGACACTCGAGACGTTGGTGTGCGCGCTCAAAATAAACGGGACACGAGAGATGCGTACATTTCTGCCCGAATGCATGAAGCTCACCGTCGAGCGTACGGACCAGAATTGCAGAATCTTTTGTTGATGGGTAATGGAAATTCAGCGAGGAGCCAGGTACAAGCGTTTCAGCGCCTTCGATCTTTGACGATGGAAATTGTGGCGTGCGGCGCGAGTCGAACGCTGCTTTTCCAGCGAAGCCCGCCGCGCCTACGAACAACGCCGCCGAAGTAAGTCCAAGAAAGTTGCAGAACTCCCGCCGCGTAACCTGCGCTTCTTCTTCACGGTCGTACGGAAAGTCACGCTGATTAGGCGTTGTAGCTGCGCGTACATCGCTTTCGTCTGATCGGTTGTGAGCCAGAACTTTGTCGATTGCCTTGCTGAGATCAGAATTCATTGCTCTTATCCGTCTGTTCAACTTGCAAGTCTATCCATGATTCGCTTGCTGGTTGCTGTTCAGTTCTCACGCGTCCTTCAAACACACCGCAGCCATCCACCTCGACCTCGGCAGCTTCGGTCGGCAACATGAGGTAAACCTTAGTCTCGACCCTCTGATTTCCGAAAACGTGCGCGTTAACTGGCTTGGTCCGTCTAAGCGGAACGATGTCTTCATACTTTCCGAACGCGATTGCGCTGGTAGGGCAGACACTAGCGCACATTGGCTTCAAGCCCTCGCTAGTACGATCGAAACACATGTCGCACTTCATCTGTAGGTGCATTTCGGTATTGTACTTGGGCACGCCAAACGGACAGGCGTTGACACAATTGCGACAATCAAGGCAACGCGGCTTCAATGCGGAAAGTACGATTCCGTCTTCTGTGGTCTTGATCGCGTCGGCTGGACAAACCAGCGCACACGTGGGTTCAGAGCAGTGCATGCAGACGGTGGGCATTGTGGCGGTCGTCTCTGATCGATCCAAGTAATCGACATAGATCATGGAATACCCTTTATGGGTTCCGCATTCTCGGCACGCAGCGACGCAAGCACGGCAACCGATGCAACGCTGCGGATCGATGAACATCGTCTCTTCCATAAGCAACCTCACAAATGGGTTGGTTTATCTAAACTCACTCCGAGACGCCCCTTTGCGTTTTTCTCCCAGAATCGGAAGTTGTCTTGAGTAGATCTTCTCGATGCGCGCCGCGCACGCCTTAAACTCGGGGATCTTTGAAATCGGATCGAGTACGGAATTGGTTAGTTGATTAACGGCCAGCTCCTCGCCCCAATGATACGGAATGAAGATGGTGTCGGGCCTAATCGTACGCACAATCAACGCCGGAAACACCCCATCGCCACGCCTCGAGACCACTTTGACGCGTTCACCATCGTTGACCTTCAACTTCATTGCCGTTTCCGGATGAATTTCGACGTATGGTTCGGGACACTGTTCGACCAGAAATCCGATGCGGCGTGTCTGATTGCCGGAGAGATACTGGTAGACCACACGGCCGCTAGTCAAAATCAACGGGAACTCTTCGTCAGGAGTCTCCTGGGGCGGCGCATATTCGACCGCATGAAACTTCGCCTTTCCATCTGGGTGATAGAAACGCTCTTCAAACAAACGCGGCGTACCCGGATGATCCTCCGAAGGACAAGGCCAAAACACACCGTTCTGCTTTTCGATCTTTTCCCAGGTAATTCCGTAGTAATCAGCATTGCCACCGCGAGAAGCGATGCGCAGTTCGTCAAAAAGTGCCCGAGGGCTCTCAAACTTGAAGTACTTTTCGCGGCCCATTCGTTTAGCGATCTCCTGGATAATCCACCAATCGGCTCGTGCTTCACCCGGAGGATCCGCTGCCTTGTTTATTTTGACCACACGCCCTTCGCTGTTAGCCGTCACGCCTTCGTCTTCGCTCCAAGTGCTTCCTGGCAAAACAACATCTGCATAACGCGCGCCTTCAGACATGAAGAAGTCGAGGCAAACATAGAAGTCGAGCCCTTCCAGCGAACGGCGAACCTCATTCGTGTCAGGCAAACTCACCATCACGTTGTTACAAACTGAAAGCAAACCGCGAATCTCTCCTGCGCGCATCTTCTGAAACATTTCTACAACTGAGACACCTGCCTGAGGTAATTCGTTTTCCGGAAGATCCCAGATCTTGCAGATGTGACTGCGATGTTCGGGATTGGAGATTGAGCGCTGACCGGGGAGTTGATCCGCTTTCTGACCGTGTTCGCGACCGCCCTGCCCATTGCCTTGACCGGTGATCGTGCCGTAACCGCGACCCGGCTGGCCTATACTCCCGGTCGCTAACACAAGGTTGATGTAAGACAGGACGTTGTTGACACCGTGCGAATGATGTTCGATACCACGAGCATGTAAAAGCATCGAAGTCTTGGCACCGCCATAAAGCCTGGCAGCCTTGATGATCTTGTCGGCGGGCACGCCGGTAATTTGAGTGGCGACATGCGGACTATATTGCGCCGCTATAGCTTTTGTTTCTTCCCAACCATTTGTTCGCGTCCGAATAAACGAGTCGTCGATTAAGTCCTCTTCGAGCAGCACGTGCAAAATTCCATTAGCCAGGGCGACGTCTGTGCCCGGCTTTAGTTGCAGATGCAGATCGCCCTGACGAGCGGTTGCAGTTTGCCTTGGATCGATGATTATCCAACTACCACCGTTATCGCGTTGCTGCCAGAGGAATTTGTTCAGCACTGGAAAGGTCTCAGCGCAATTCGCTCCGGCGATAAGTAAGACTTCAGCCAGAGGAATGTCGTCCCAGGGGTTGGCCGCGCGGTCAATTCCGAATGCTTTGTTGTTTGCTGCTGCCGCCGAGACCATGCAAAGCCGGCCGTTGTAGTCGATATAACGCGTGCCTAATCCCGCACGCGCGAACTTTCCCATCAAATAGGTCTTTTCAGTTGTCAGCGAAGAGCCGGAATAGACTCCGATTGAGTCCTTGCCGTGTGTGCTTTGTAGTGATTTGAATTTTGCGACGACAAGATCGAGCGCCTCATCCCAGGTTGCCCGTTCGAATTTGCCATTACGCTTGATTAGTGGGTGCAGTAATCGATCGGGATGATGAACCTGCAGGTAGGCTGTCACACCCTTCGGACACAGTCGACCTTCATTGACAGGGAAGTCATAACGCGGCTCGAATCCGACGACATGGTTCTTTTCCACCAGCAAATTCATTCCGCATTGGACAGCGCAATAGGGACAGTGTGTAGGAACAATTCGGTCGATAACACGATCCGCACGCCAACCTCCGTATGGCGCATCATGAAGGTGCGGTCCAAACTCTTCGATGATCTTCTCGAGGTGGGTGACTCTGCTCATTTCGTGAATCGTTAATCGGGAATGGTGAATCGTGATGTCCGATATGCTTCAGCTTGTCGTTGTTTCCCAATCAAGACCTGAAATGTTGCGCGACGACAAGCTGAAGCATATCGGACATCACGATTCACGATTCCCGATTAACGCGTAGGAAAGTCCACGCAAAATTCGCTTGCACCTTGGGCAGTAATCCTGCCAAACGTGGCCATCAGGCATCTCATAATCAAACCCGAGTTTGTTGACGACGGTCTTGAGATCACCCAACCACATCTCCGCCACAAACTCCACTCCGCATCTTGGACAAGTCGCCTGAGGCATTTCACGCGCCCGTCGCTGATAGAGTTCCACACCAATCGAAGCCGGTCTTTGAATTACGTGAAACAACTTGCCAAATGGCAAATAGAACAACGTCATGATCACAACCGCTTGATGCGATAAGGCGATGAACGAATACATGTAACCGTGTAGCCACAAACTCGACGCCGTTAGCATCAAGCCGGTAATGCAAATCGCAATCAGCAATAAATGAGGAACAAAGTCGAGTAGATATTGCTGCAGCGCAATCGCGCCACGGTCATGCAGGCGTCGATGAATAGCGATGCCGCAGCCAATGAGCACCATGATCGCTGTGAAATCAAGCGCGTGAAATGTGATCCAGGCTAGCGCTGATCGTCCATCAACGACGTTGAGCGGAAAGCCAAAGACGTAAGCTCGATATCCTCGTGCCCCATCAAGTTCAAAATGAACCCAGCCAAACACGAGCGGGAACGTTATCAATCCTGAAATAACGCAGCCCCACATGATCAGCTGATGCATAACCCATCGCGAAAAGCCGCGACGAAAAATGAACTTCTGGGCTGCCAAACCACCGGCCAGCGTTTTCGCCGCACTACTCGTGTTCGCCAACAGATTTTTTCGGTCACGAAACAAACTCCAGCCTCGCCGCCAGTAGACCCGAGTTGCCGGACGCTGTAACCAAATCATGTAACGGAAAGCAATTGCGCCGAAGGCTACCACGCTAGCAACGGTGTATCCGAAAAGCGCAGCGTCATAGTGTTCGAGATTTCGCGATCCAATAATGATTAGAACGGTGAGTATGAATGAAGCAGGCAGGGCCGCGACCAGAGGACGGCGATGAGTGGTTTGGTTTGGCATAGTCTGGCGGTCGAAGCGGTCTCAAGTTTCGACCCGCGTACCGGTTCAGATCAAGAGGGCAATCACCAAGCCAGACATTCTGATTCCACGAAAATGTGCAATCTAACTTAACACACGAGATCAAGTAGCTTTTCAGCAAAGCGCGGGAGCGTGAATTCCCGCTCCTAATTTTCCTGAGTGCGAAATTTTCCGCTGGCGTCTATCTCGTATTAGGAGATTTTTGCGCAAAACTGTCGCATTTGTTTGTGGCATGGCCATTGCGCCCGAGGTTTTTGTGGTTCGAGAAGGGAAGAGTGAGATGCGGAAGGGACAGGGTTACGGAGTCGAGAAAAAAGAGTCACTAAGTGATTCTGCTAAGCGTTCCGTTGTTGATTTTCCCAAGCTGAACAATAGCAAAGTAAGCAGCATTCAGAACACGTTCCGCTAATCAAATGAGGAGGTGAAACAGGTTGAGTCGTATCAGACTCTTTAAGTCAATATTGATTTGCGCCTTGTCCGCTGGCTTAGTTTGGCTTGCATCCTCCAGTTCCTCACAGACGGTAAAGCCCGGCCAAGTCCAAAAAGCAAGCTACAGCGCTGCTGATTACGTCGGTAGTGATGCATGCAAGGATTGTCATGAGGATCAATTCAAAGCCTTCTCACATACTTCACACGCTCAGCTTGCAAAGATAAGCAGTTGGAAAAGTCAGGTCACTGGCTGTGAATCGTGTCACGGCCCCGGTAAGAAACATACCGAAGAGGGTGATCCCACCAAGATCATTTCTTTTAAGAACAAATCCTCTAAGGAAATCTCTGAGACTTGTCTGACATGCCATGCGGGAAAGGAGGAACGCAATAATTTCCGGCGGGGTGAACACTGGCGCAATGATATTGGTTGCACTGACTGCCATACGACGCATTCTGAGTCGACCAAAAGAAACGTTCCTGGATCGATCACTCTTGTAGGCGCTGCCAATGCAGAGAAACGAGATTTCTCAACCCTGGCGATGTTGAAGGTTGGTGAGCCGCAACTTTGCATCAGCTGTCACGGTGAAGTGAAGCCAGACTTCAATAAACCATTTCATCACAAAGTCCTCGAAGGCGTAATGAAGTGCAGCGACTGCCACAATCCACATGGCGGGTTCGAACTCAAGCAAACGAGATTAGCGACCGGCGCGGATGCCGCATGCATCAAGTGCCATGCTGACAAACAAGGTCCATTTACTTACGAGCACGCTCCACTAAAAACTGAAGGCTGCGCTGCGTGTCATACACCGCACGGTTCGTCGCACCCGAGGTTGTTACGATTCAATTCAACCGCTCAACTTTGCCTGACTTGCCACAGCGTTGCGCATGACGTTGGTGCTATTGAGCCGGCTGGTCCGCAACATAATCAGAATGCGCAATACGCGAATTGCACGGCTTGTCACGTGAAGGTTCACGGATCGCGAACAAGTCCAGTCTTCTTTAGATAGAGTGCTGGCCTAATTTGAAATTCTCTGCGTAGTCTCTGCGTTCTCTGCGTCTCTGCGGTAAAGGATTTGAGGCCATTTCAACCGCAGAGAACGCAGAGACTACGCAGAGAAAACCGAAATGAGGTCATTACCTTAGATAGTCGTGAGTTGAAAGAGGGCCATTCTTACCAGTTGGTAAACGCTATGAAGAGCCGAACAATATCAGTGCTTGTGGCAACGGTTCTGAGTCTATTTGTCTTGGTATGCATAACCTCGGCGCAGCAACCTGGTCCGACACCGAAGAAAACCGACGCAGCCAAACCAGTAGAGGTCGGTGATGATGCTGGTGACTACACGGTGATCTCGTCGCTGGAGTTTGGCTATCGTGGCCAGAGCGTCGATGGCGATCTCAACAAGTACCGCAGCGATCTGAATTACAAAGCGGGACCGAGGTTGTTTGATTCGAGCTTCTTCATGAAGTCGAAAAGTGGCGGCCGTTTAATCGACACTTTGGTTGTTACTTCTACAGGCTGGGGCGCTGACCCAAACGGACACCTTCGCATAAGTGCCGAGAATCCTGAATGGTATCGATTTGACGGTAGTTATAGACGCTTTAAGTATTTCAGATTTCTCAATAACTTTGTAAATCCTAACTGGGTTTTTTCGCCAGCAAACTTTAGTGTTGCACCAAACCCCATCACCGGTGAGCACGGCTACGACACTCGTACGCAGTTAGGCGACTTTGACCTGACTATCTTGCCGAAGAACCGGTGGATCAAATTCAATGTAGGCTATTCGCCCGAACGATACAGTGGACCAGCGTTTACAAACTATCATTCGGGCGGCAACGAGTTTAATCTTCTCTCTCAGCTCAAATCACGTTCGGATGATTTCCGTGTAGGCGCTGATGGTCAAGTCGGCCCCATCGATTGGTCGTTTCTGCAGGGCTTCCGCCGTTTTCGCGATGACAGTTTTATCAGGCTGGGTCCGACGTCGGGAATAAACCTCAATCCTGCGGTAGCGACCCTCACCAGTTTCAATCGCAATGAGCCAGCTCGTGGAACGGTCGACTTTACACGCTTCAGTGCCCATTCGTTGGTGGCGAAAAAGTTGGATATCACTGGCCGAATTGTTTACAGCAAGTCGAAATCAAGTTTCTCCCACGATGAAACTTTCACCGGTCGAAACTGGAATCCGAGAGTTACCGGTTGGCCGCCCACACCACCGGCGGCGACGCCGAATACCTTGAACCTCGGTCGCTACAATCTGACTGGAACAGCCGATCGGCCAAACACAATCGGGGATATTGGCGCTACCTGGTTAGTCACCGACAAATTGCGGCTCTCAAATACATTTCGTGTCGAAGATTTTGAGATTAATGGTTCAGCAGTGTTTGCCGACTTCTTCTCAATAACCCGTGGTTCGGGCGCTACGTTGAGAACCGACACGGTGGGTTTCAACAACCTTGATGCCCACCGGTTGACGAAGTATCGCAAGTATCAGAATACGGTCGAGGGCGACTATCAGTTCAGTGCTGGAAACGCGTTGCATTTTGGCTACCGATACGGAAGCCGTCGCGTGGAAGAAGCTTTCGAAGGATTCAATCTAGGTTCTAATGGATCACTTACCCCGGCGGCAGTTCGAACAGCGGAAAGTGAAGAAGAGGAAAACCACACTCATGCGTTCTTCGGCGGCTTCAAGGCCCGGCCGGCACACAATTGGACCCTTTACTTCGATGCCGAACGTGGCACGGCTGATAATGTTTTCACACGCATAGGAAACTACGACTACACCAATATCCGCGCCAAGAGTCGTTATTCACCAAGCAAAAACGTTTCTTTTAACCTGGCGGTAATCACAAGAAACAACGCGAATCCCTCAGAGATAGCTGGCGTGTCGTTGTCTGACTTTGGTGTCAGTATAAAATCTCGAGTATTCACTTCGTCTCTTGATTGGACGCCGAACTCCAGGCTGGCAATCAACACCGGATACAATTACAACTGGGTAAACAGTAACGCCGTAGTTGATTACTTCTACCTGAGCATTCGTCATCCGCTCGGCCGCAGTTTGTATTACATGAGAAATAGCTTCTTCTTTATTGATACGACAGTCCGCTTGGTTCCACGTGCGACACTTTTTACTTCGTATCGCGTCAATCATGACAACGGCCAAGGTACGCGGCTGGCTGATCCGACCGCAAATCCGGGAACACTAATTTCTTCATACCCGATGATATTCCAGTCACCAGAAGCAAGATTGGCGATCAAGCTTCATCGTCGTCTTGACTTGAACTTTGGCTATCAGTATTACAACTACAGCGAGAGCACTTTGGTTGGTCCACGGCCACAAAATTATCACGCGCACTTGCCTTATACGTCTTTGCGATTCTACTTTGGCCGCAAGGAATAGCCGCCGCGGTTCCATCGGCGGCTCCAGAAAAATGCATGTCTCCGGTTCCTCCGAAAGGGGGGCCGGAGTTTGTCACATTTAAGTGAACGCTGTTTCGGAACACCGTGCTCAGTAAACGGCAATCAATCAGACTAGCGGCAGCTGTACTTATAAATGGCCTCACCCTGTCTCTAATACCAACTTTGGTGCGGACAATGAGTGTGTACAGCAGCCCGTCAAACAATGCAGCCAACGCGCAGGGCCGACGTCCACAAAAAGGATCGCGACCCGCCACGGCACCAAAACCACGGACGGATTATTCAAAGTTTTCTCATACCACACACGTCACTAAGGAAAAACTGGTGTGTGCCAGTTGCCACAAGTTTCCGACGGAGAATTGGAAACAAGTGCGTAAGGGCGAGGCCGCATTTCCGGATGTTGCCGAGTTTCCAGTTCACTCGACGTGTTTGAATTGCCATCGAGAGCAGTTTTTTGCCCGCGAAAGACCGGCACCTACGATTTGCTCAAACTGTCACGTGAACGTCACTCCCCGCGATACGGCCCGTTTTGTGTTTCCCAGTCTGGGCGATGTCACGGACATTGCGGGAACTCGTCGAGACCTCGTGAGCGAATTTGCAGTGAACTTTCCCCACGAGACGCACCTGGAAGTGGTCAGCCTGAATCAGCCACCCTTTAGAAGCGACTCCTCGTCCCGATTTCTAACTGCATCCTGGACCACGCAAAAAAAGTCGCCGCCAGCAAATTGTCCAGTCTGTCACCAGACCTATAAGCCGCAAGGCCAGTCGAGCGAAGAGTATGTAAGTAAGCCACCGAAAAACATCGGTGATGCATTTTGGTTGAAGAAAGGTACGTTTCAGACAATACCTAATAGCCACACTGGTTGTTTCACCTGTCACAACGCCGATTCAGGAATCGCACCAACGTCCGCTGACTGTCAGGTGTGTCATAAGCTCATAGTTTCGACCGCACCAATCAAAACGGACTTCGATCCAAGCCTCGTTGTAACCATGGGCGTTACAGACAGCGTCATCCTGAACACCTGGCGGAAACGGATATCTGCCGGTGCCTTTCGTCACGAAGGCGGAGCGCATCCGGATCTTGTTTGCGCTGACTGCCATAATCCATCGCTTATGAATACGGTCGAAGCAAAGACGCTTCGAGTTTCAGTCAGGTCTTGTGGTGGTGCTGAGGGATGTCACATAACTACGACGACTGCCGAAGGTGGTAGTTTGAATTACGAGATCGACGAGAAGAAAAAGAATGCAACTTTTGTTTGCAGCAAGTGTCATATCACCTTTGGTAAGCAAGCGGTGCCTGCGGATCATCCTCAGGCGATACCAACACCTACACCCGTGAAGAAGCCGAATTTAGAATCAGAGCGCTGATAATGAAGGGCGTGAGATTGAACAGCAGCAGACGAAAACCCTGGCTTGCGATCCTGATGTCAGTAGTAGCCCTGGTTGTTGGGAGCTTTGTTTTGAACTTGCGTGCGGGCGCGTTCTCACCTGAACCACCATGGCCACCGGAGACACAAGCTACTGCTATTGATTTCTCCAAGTTCAAACACGACAACGCAAATCACGCGCGTCTGCCTTGTTTGTTATGTCACAGAAGGGACTCTAACGCGGCCCGTCCGGTGATGCCTGGAAGCGCTACACACGTCCCGTGCATTGGCTGTCATGCTCAGGAATTTGCAAATCAGGGAAGTCCGGTTTGCTTGATCTGTCACACGAATGCCCCAGCCGGAACTCTCAAGCCGTTTCCACGTCTTTCGAGTTTTGGAGCGCGATTCGATCATGCGCGACATATGAATATGGCTCGCGTAAGCTGTGCGACGTGTCATCGACCGATGCGAGCAGGTGTTGCGCTTTCAATTCCCGACGGCTTAGGTGCTCATACGACGTGTTACTCGTGCCATACTCCAGGGTCACAATCGAATGGTCGTGACATATCGTCATGCGGCACTTGCCATCAACTGGGTGGTCGAACGTTCACCTCTCCAAGTGCTGCGGCATTCAGAGTTGGATTCAGACATGCAAAGCACGGTCGTGACGAAGGGTTGAGCTGCAACGAGTGTCACCGGGTACAGTCAGGACGCAGACAAGTGAGCGCGCCCCAGCCACTTAACCATCACGCGTCAGCTGGTGTGTTTAGTTGCATGTCATGTCATAACGGCAAGCAAGCTTTTGGTGGTGACGATTTTTCAGTTTGTAAACGCTGCCACACCGGTACTGCATGGCGCTTCTGAGCGGAAAGTTTAACGAGTTCACGAACCATGAGAATCTTTACAATAAGTGCCGTCGTGATCTTTTTAGCTGTGTTGTTTGCGGTATCGCCCGTTACCAAGGTCGATGGTACAGCGCAGGATGTGAAGAAGGCGCCCGACACCATTGTTCTTTCCCGGCAAGCAAAGCTGGGGGCCGTCGCATTTAACCATCTCGATCACATCACGAAGAATCGTAGCGCAGATGGCACGAAACCGATTGCTTGCGTCGAATGTCATCATACTGCGCAACCTGCCTCCGAAGCCGTCAAACATCCGCCGCACAAAACGGTCTGGCCGGCAGGTCGCACAACCACCTTAACCTCGGAATTACTTGAGAAGGATTCCGGTGCGCCAGGCGTAAATATCTGTACTGACTGTCACGCCCGTGCGGAGAGTAAGCCGAAGCTTTTGCCGGAGACTCCGCAACTTAAGTATGAAGGTAGTGACGAATCGACGGTTCTTAATAATCAACAGGCCTTTCATCGCGCGTGCGGAGCATGTCACGACGCCGCAGTGAAAGCGAGACCGGATTTGACACCGCCGCCGCCCACTTCAAAGAAGTGTTTGTCGTGCCACAAGAAGACGGCTGCATGATTGGTTGAGCCACGTGCGAAAAGTTTCGCAGTACTGCGAAAATAGCCGCATGCGAGTAGGAAATTACTTGGCAAATATGAACAATCCGCCCGGCACAGTCATTGCCCTCTCGTTGACGCGCGAGCATTTGACGCTCTGGAGTTTCTCGAATCGGGGAGGCAATGATGATTACTCGAATGCAACCTGTTCTGCTGCTGATCGTAGGCGGATTAACCGCAGCATTCATGTTTGTGAATCCAGCGGGCGCGCACTCAGCCGTGCAAGATGATGCTGCGTCCTTATACAAGGCCAAATGCTTTGCTTGTCATGGTGCTACGGCCGACAAAAAGTTCGACGCCACAAAAGCAGATGATGAGCTGCTTCAAATTGTTCTAAAGGGCAAGAAGATGGAGAAGCCACCCAACATGCCGGCCTATGAAGAAAAAGGAATTTCTGCTGACCAAGCGAAGATATTGGTGGCTTTCATGAAGTCGCAGAAGAAATAGCTTGACTCCACAAGCCGCGTTTTGAAATGAACCTGGGTTTGTTGCAAGCGCGATACTCAGGGAAAATCGAGACCGACTCGACTAGAGTCCGCATGTACGAAGAGTACATGCGGACTTTTGCGTGCTTTCTGACTCCGAAGCATTCGCAGAAAATAATTGATACATGTCCGACAACTCAGCAAACCAAAGCCCTATCGATACCACTAAGAGATCGGGACTCTTTCGCAATTACATTAGCTTCATTGGTATTGCGATCACGTGCGCCGGGTTTGTAAGTGTAGTGCTCTTGTTTCTATTCGAGATTACCTCGAGGCAGGAGAATCCTTACGTTGGCATACTTACTTACATCATCTTTCCAGCGGTGTTGCTCTTTGGGTTGTTCATCATTGCGGTGGGAATGATTCTTGAGCGCCGTCGCAGGCGAAAGGGAACGCCGTTACAAATAGAAGCTTATCCCCAGCTTGACCTAAACGACCCACGGGCCCGCCGGGCTTTTTTCGTTTTCCTCGTCGTGACCTTTCTGTTTGTCTGCGCAAGTGCCTTTGGAAGTTATCGGGCTTTCGAATATACGGAGTCGGTGGCGTTCTGCGGAGAGACGTGCCACTCGGTGATGAAACCGGAAGCTGTTGCTCACAAGGCCGGTGCTCACGCACGCGTCGCATGTGTTGCCTGTCATGTCGGGCCCGGTGCGGGTTGGTACGTACGCTCGAAACTAACAGGTGCTTATCAACTCTACTCTGTCTCGTTCAATAAGTATCCGCGGCCGATAAAGACGCCGGTTCATAATCTGCGTCCAGCAGATGAAACGTGCGAACAATGTCACTGGCCCGAGAAATTCTTCGGTGCCCAGCTGAAAGTTTTCAATCACTACGCCTACGACGAAAAGAACACGTTGAGGCAGACGCGAATGTTGATTAACGTCGGCGGTGGCAGTCCTACAACGGGTGTGGTCGCGGGAATCCATTGGCATATGAACATTGCCAATAAGATCGACTACATATCGCTCGACGATCATCGTCAGCAAATTCCGTGGGTACGTATCCAGGATAAAGACGGAAATATCACTGAATTCTTTGATCGCAATCGGCCCCTCACTCCAGAAGCAATCGCGACATCGCCGAAACGCCGCATGGATTGCGTCGATTGTCACAACCGTCCTGCGCATGCGTATCTAACCCCCGATCTAGCGGTCGATCAGGCGTTTGCGGGCGGCAGGCTCGATCCAGCACTTCCTTTTCTGAAACGCGAATCGATCGCGCTGCTTAACAAGCCATACAATACTGAGGACGAAGCATTGCGCTCGATCGCCGCGGAGCTCAATCAGTTTTATTCAACAAATTACCCTGAAATGTCTTCTGGCAAGCCGGATGCGATTAAGACGGCGACAAGTGAACTGCAACGCATCTTTCGTACTTATTTTTTCCCAGAGATGAAAACAAACTGGGAGACGCATCCTAACAACATTGGTCATTTCTATTTCTCGGGTTGCTTTCGCTGCCATGACGGTGAACACGTTAGTAAGACAGGCAAATTGATCAGGAACGATTGCACGATATGCCACACGGTGATTTACGACTCCGCCAATCCAGCGGCATCGGTCAAGATTGGTGCGTTCCAACATCCGGTCGATCTCGGAGGCCTTTCTGATCGCAAGTGCGAGACTTGTCACAAGGCAAACGAAGCATTTCGACATCCGGTTAACCTGGGCGATATCGCGATGTTTCAGTGCGTTGAGTGTCATCCGAAGAAGTGAGTCACTCAATTTAAGCCGCCACAGAAAATGCCAGTGATCTGTCCATCGGTGAAATAATCTGTCGACCTTGATCAAAGCAGATAAAGACAGGTTGTGGGTTCAAATTGGCGCAACGCTCGCGGTTACAGGGCTCCTAACCGTGCTTTTAGATCCAGGACCTCAGCAACACACTAACGGCGCTGCCGACCGAGAGAGTACCTTGTTGCGATCCACGCAACAGGATATCATCACGTTGTGATTCGATCGTTTCGACACAAAGGACTAAGCAGGTTCTTTGAGTCTGGAACTTTGGCAGGCATTCAACCCAGCCAAGCACAACGATTGCGAATGTTGCTAGCAGCCCTCGATACTGCACAGTCTGTAGAGGACATGAGGATCCCTGGTTTTAGACTTCACGTTCTCAAGGGAGCAGACAAAGGTCGTTGGTCTGTGTGGGTCAACGGAAACTGGCGGCTAACATTCGAGTTCGAAAAGGGACAAGCCTATCGACTGGATTACGAGGATTATCACTGATGCCAATGCGCAATCCGCCTCATCCTGGTGAATTCATCACTGAGGTTTATCTCAAACCCAATAACCTAAGCGCTCGCGAGTTAGCCTCGAACCTGGCTGTGTCCGCATCAACTCTACACCGTGTCATTGTGGGAGCAAGCCGCGTAAGTCCTGATATGGCACTGCGACTTTCGAAAGCTCTGGGTCGGTCTCCAGAAAGTTGGCTGGCGCTGCAATACAATCATGATTTGTGGCGGGCGAAGCAGCGTGTAAGCCTCCGAAAAGTGTCCAAAATTAGACTCACGGCAGCCTAAGAATCCCAGCTGCCTTACGTCTGCTCTTCTGCGTAAAAATCCGCGTCGCTGTGCGATATCACTCATTTGACTTTATTTGTAATTGAAGACTTCTTCATGGACTCGTGAAGTTTCTGGGCACACTCGTTGCTTAACGCGAAGAGGTTGAGGTTGCTTTTGGCATATCCCTTATAATCAAGTCGCTTCTGAATAAACCTCATTGGCGCGCGACTGGAAAGTGAAAGACAGACCACTGAAAGACCATAAAGAGAAAATCCTCGTCGTTGACGATGAGAAGATGATTCGCTGGTCGTTGGGTGAAGCGCTGCGCGGTTGGGGGTACGAGCCAATCCAAGCTGAGACCGCGACCGCCGGATTAGCTGCCTTTGATGCGGACCAGCCTGACGCAATTCTGCTGGATATCAACCTACCCGATGGCTCCGGACTCGAAGTGCTGCGTCAGATTCGGCATCGTCAATCAGATGCTGTTGTCATCATGATTACGGCGAACGTTCTCGTCGATGAAACGATTGCTGCCTTGCGCGGCGGGGCCTACGACTTCATCGGAAAGCCGATTAATCTCGAGGAGTTGCAAGTTGCAATTCGGAACGGAATCGAGGCGACCCGGTTGCGGAGGGAAGTGAATCTATTCCGCCGTGAACGCGCGCAACAGTTTAGTTTCGACCAGATTGTTGGTGAGTCACCTCCGATGCGTGAAATGCTGGCGCTTGCTCACAAAGTGGCGGAAAGTGAAGTCTCCTCGGTATTACTTCAAGGAGAATCGGGAACAGGGAAGGATTTGGTAGCAAAGGCCATTCACTATCATTCGTCGCGCGCCGTGAACCCATTTATTGCTATCAACTGCGCTGCCTTACCAGGAACATTGATCGAGAGTGAATTGTTCGGATATGAGAAGGGTGCGTTCACTGACGCAAAAGCCCGCAAGGAAGGACTGTTTGAGCAAGCCGAAGCGGGAACACTGTTCCTCGATGAAATTGGAGAGCTGGAGTTGAGCCTTCAAGCTAAGCTACTACGCGTACTTGAAGAGGGCTCGTTCCGAAGGGTTGGAGGCTTAAAGGATCTGCCGCTGGATGTGCGAGTGATTGCCGCATCCAATCGCGACTTGAAAGCGGAAAGTGAGGCCGGTCGTTTTCGGGCAGACCTTTTCTATCGTCTGTCAGTGATTCAAATTGATATTCCGCCCCTGCGAGATCGTGGCAACGACATCAGGGTTTTGGCAGAACACTACATGACAAGCTTCAGGAACCGTTTACGCAAGAGTATCAACCGAATCGATCCTGAGGCGTTGGACGCATTCGCGCATTACCAGTGGCCAGGTAACGTCCGTGAACTCAGAAACGTCATTGAGCGGGCGATGATTCTTGAAGATGGTGACGAAGTCACCGTGAAGTATTTGCCACGGGCTCTCAGCGGCGACGTTCGCTCAGCCAGCGAGAGTCGATCTGGCTTCAAGAGTAATGAGCTGGTTCGCCTGCCAAGTGATGGAATATCACTGGATGATGTGGAGATGTCTCTCGTGCGACAAGCACTGGAGCGCAGCGGTGGGAATCAAACGAAAGCCGCAGAGTTGCTTGATATCTCTCGCGATCAGCTGCGCTATCGCATGAAGAAACTGGAAGGCCAAGCTACGACTGCTGATGCGGCAGGGTGATCAAGTCCTTACAACGTGGAAGACCTCAAACCAAGCAGTCCAGGCAACGATGACGTACTCGAGCGCTCTCTCAAAGAGCTCGCCGACATTAAGTTCGCGCTCGATCAGTCGACGATTGTCGCAATTACAGATCAACGCGGCATAATCAACTACGTCAACGATGAATTCTGCCGAATTTCAAAATACTCGCGCCCTGAATTGTTAGGACAAGACCACCGCATCATCAATTCCGGTTTCCATCCAAAAGAGTTTATCCGCGATCTCTGGACGACGATCGCCAGTGGTAATGTGTGGAAAGGTGAGCTGCGCAACCGAGCTAAAGACGCTAGCATCTATTGGGTTGATACCACGATCGTCCCGTTCCTTAATACCGACGCCAAGCCGTATCAATACGTGGCTATTCGTCACGATATAACTCAACGAAAGCTAGCGGAGGAACAGGTTTTGAGGCAGGCCGCGGAATTACAAAGGGCGGCCCAACTGTCGTTCGTCGGAGAACTCGCGGCCGGTTTAGCACACGAGATCAAGAATCCTCTTGCTGGGATTCAAGGTGCGGTCGACATATTGATTCGGCGACGTGATAAGAACGATCCCGAACGTGAAGCTTTAGAGGGTATGCGTCACGAGGTTACTCGAATCGATAGCACGGTACGGGCGCTGCTTGATCGAGCGCGTCCGCGACTCGTTTCGGTGCGTGAAAGTTCACTAACTGAAGTTGTCGAACGTGCTGTTGATGTAGCCAAAGCCCAATTGAGCAGGGCGGCCGCCAGCCAAAAACAGATCAAGATTGAATTTGAGCCATCCGAGAACCCAATCCTAATCCAGATTGACCCTGCTCAAATTGAAGACGCTGTTCTTAATCTGATCATCAACGCGATCGATGCAGTCGAGGGCGAGGGCTACATTAAGATTCGAGTCGGCCAATCCGAGAGCAATCGGCTCAATAATTCCGCCGAAGAGGCCATTATCGAGGTATCCGATGACGGCCCGGGTATTAGCGAGGCAGACATAGGCCGAATCTTCAATCCATTCTTCACGACACGACACGACGGAACGGGTCTCGGCCTTCCGGCGGTGCGTCGTATTGCCCGTCTCCACGGTGGCCGGGTGGACGTGAGGTCGTCTCCAGGCGCAGGATCAGTGTTTACTATTCACCTACCGATATCTCCTCCGACATAAGGGCGTTGCCTCAAAAGGGGTAGTGCACAACGAATTCTGAGCAAAGCCCCGCCATGGTGAGAAAACCTGCTCAACCACTTTGCGGAAAAGCCCTCACAACTCGACGGAAAACCACAAAAGCCAAGAAAACTCCCGCATATTCCCGGCGGCATAGTCGTTGCTCAAGTTGGGTCGAGGAGGAGGGCTGGTCGCCCTTTCTAAGCCAATGAAGATCGAGCGCATTCTCTGTCCCACTGACTTATCGCCGGACTCTGACGAGGCCTTGCGATACGCAATTGCGCTGTCGCGGGCTTATACCGCCGGACTTGTTCTGCTGCATTGCGACGCGACTGGAAACGGGGTGGCGCGTCTCAGTGTTCATGACGACGACACGAAATCCATAGAAGCTGCGGTGATCAAGCACGCAGGTTCTGTCGGCTTTGCCGGACTGAACTGGCGAAGCTTGGTCGTGAAGTGCGAAGACATTGGGGCGACGATCGCGAGCGAGGCTGCCGCTTATGGCATCGACTTGATCGTAATGCGCTCACGACGTCGCCCCCACCGGGCAGCGCTGCTTGGTTCGACCGCCGAGTCGGTTTCCCGAACAGCGCCCTGCCCGGTGTTAGTAATGCATGCGGATGAACGAGACTGGATAACAGGTACAGACACCAAGATAGAACTGAAACGGGTGTTGGTGGCTTATGACTTCTCGGATCATTCTGAGCTGGCACTCAACTACGCACTGTCTTTTGCTCAGGAGTATCAATCGGAACTACATCTCCTTCACGTGCTGCCTCCGTTCAGCTTAGACGATTCCGAAATCTCCTGGTATCCGCTCGGTCGCGAGGGTACATATCACAAGACAGCGCATCGACTGCAGAAGGCGATTCCCGCGGAAGCCCATCTTTGGTGTGACGTAAAACACTCAGTGCGCGAGGGCCGTGCTTACCGCGAGATTCTTAATTACGCCGAGAAAAATGAGATTGACTTGATCTGTCTTGGTGCACATGGAGCAGGCTTTGGAATGCGGGCATTGTTTGGCTCGAACGTCGATCGAGTACTGCGTCAAGCCCCTTGTCCAGTACTGGTGACTAGACCGTTGAAGCCATCGATGCTGGTTAGGTCAGAAATTGCAAAGCTTCCCGCGGCGCTCTCGGTCTAGGATGTTCCAAAAGATTGGGGAGCAGCCCGACCGTCAGGCAGGGCTTGGTGACGAGACCAAGCCCTCCTTAACGGTCGGGCTACTGCCATGATCTATCCGCCCCGCTTAAAGAATTGGACAGCCCGTTCATGTTTTTCCGCGGCCGCACGAGAATCAAATGTTCCGAGATTCCGGCGCTTGCCGGTCTTGGGATCCTTCTTTCGCGAATAGAGTCTGTATTTGCCTGATTTCAGTTTGCGAATCATCTCGACCCCCTGACAAATTCAGTGCTGAAAGGATTTCTTGCATGGTCAGGCAAAGATGACGACTTTCTATCGCAAATGTTTTCGTAATAATTGGCGAACACAGTTGGTGCGGTGCTAAAAGTTTGGGCTCTGATGGAGCGATACGGAGCCAGGAGCGAAGCGAAACGCGCTGGTGAAGAGCCACGGAATGCCGTTTCTAAAAGAGGAGTCCGTTAGGTTAGCGGGTCGTCTTTCTCGGCAGTCGCTGCAAGCAAACGTCTGCTACGGTGAGCATTGTCGTAGCTCGCAAGAACTTATTGGTGAAACTGGTGGTCTGTGAGAATGCGTCATCAAAGTCGCTCTTCGCCATTTCTCGGAATGCGCCCTCTGGATCGAGGCCGGGCATGTAGAAATGGACTACGCGTCTATAATTCTTGCCTTTGATCTCCTTCATGCCAGGGTTAGGGCGGTTAGAGATAGCTCGTTCATTGGTTGAAAAATCAGGATCCTCAATTTGATTGAGGTAGTTGACTGCCTCTCCGAGTACCAATATAGATCGTTGTAAATCGGCACTCGAATACAGGTTCGACGCAGTCAGTAGAATGCTTGCAGCAAAAACATTTGGTCCGGCTTTCTTGGCTTCAACAATTGCTTCATCAAGCATTTCTCGTGCGTGAGCATGAGTTTCGCTTGTGCTAAACAAGCCCCTGGCGATTTCACTGTGGAGAAAGGCGCGTTGCTCCAGCCCGTCAATCTTAGAAACGAGCGACTCCGCCTCGTCAAATCGTTTTTCCTTAATCGCGAGGTTTGCGCGGTTAAAGTAAACCCAATCTTTTAAGGTCCCGCGAATTGTCGAATCGTCGATCTTATCAATCGCGCTAAGCACAACATCCGCTCGCTCATTTTCCGAGAGAGATAAGATGGTTTGAACAATAGATTCTTCCCGCTTGTTCGGGTCAGCGCTCTTGAGGGTCTCCTCGATCTGTTCAGCAAAGGTTTTTTTGGCGGCATTGTCCGTAATGCGTTCCGGCTGGACATAGAGCTGTTGAATTTCCTGGGAGGACGAGACGAAGATCCGATCTTTCGCTTGAACAACGGCTTCAACTAGATCAGGTAACGAGTCGCGCACCGGCGCTTCAATGCGCTTAAGAACTTGCCAGATATGAACTGCTCCCGAAACGTGATTGAAGTTGTCGCCCTCATCGAGGGGAACTTCGAGTGCTTGTTGAGCGCGATAGAGGAGCGTTTGTACAAACTGTCTTCGAATTGCCGGATTGATCACAAAGCTCGATGGTAGCTGATACCAGCTAAAGACAGGCATATCTCCGCCGTACGATAGTGCAAACGGATAGGCTGTGAGATAAAGGAACTCCTTTTCATACTGAGAAGCGACTTCAAAAGCTTCAGTGAAGCCAGCTCGCGCTTTGTCCTCTTGTACGATCCACAACAGATCAGCCGCTCTCGTTAGGACCGCGATTCGCTGAACCGGATCGCTAATCGTCTTGCTGACTTCGATTTGTTGGCGAATGAGGTCGAGGGCGCTGTTGCGAGTACAAAGTGAGGAGGTGTTATTACCACCAGGTTGTGATTGTGCGAGTGAAGCGAGCGACGGAACTAAAAAGACGATCAAAAACACGAGCCCCCGGGCTGGTATTAACACACAACACCAGTGTCTGCGGTTCACGTCCGATCTGAGAGGTGACATTGAGTACATTTGGCTCACTACCGGAAAATCAATATGAGACTTCCCTCATCATAACGCCTGAGTAGGCGGAACGTTCCGCAAAGAAAAAGCGTTTGGGTAAAGAACGTCAGCACCATATCTATCCCAGGGCCAAAGGTGTAATATACGCCCACAACGGCACTCTACGAGTCAGGCACTACCCGGCGGTGCAAGGCGTCCACCAAACCACGATCTCTTGCTGACATGACGCATAAAAACAAACTTGGTTAGAACTAGTCACACCCGGGAAAGGTGCAAGTAGGTATGAATGCAATAACGCAAATAATTACGCAAAGACTCACGGGCGGCGCCGTGAGCGTAATTGCCCAACGCCTGGGCGTCAGCGAATCAACGGCAAACTGCGCTGTTCAAATTGCCGTGCCGCTAATCGTTGCAGCGCTGGCCCGCAACAGTGCGCAGACCGATGGTGCTCAGGATCTCCATCGAGCTATCAACAGCGATCACGATGGCAGCATCTTTGACAATTTGATGGGGTATCTCGGTAACCCCGCAGCTGGGAATGGTAGTGGAATACTCGGCCACGTGTTCGGTAATCAACAATCGTCGATTGAAAGCAATCTGGCGCAAGCTACCGGCCTGGACCAGAGTTCCGCTGGGAGTTTGTTGGAAACCGTTGCTCCGTTGGTTATGGGTGCAGTGGGACAAACGCAGCAACAAAATGGCCTTGATGCCTCAGGCTTGTCTGAAATGCTCAATAGTCAGCAACAGGAAGCGCAGAGCAATGCTCCCGACGTTATGGGAATGCTTGGCTCGATGTTGGATCAGAACAAGGACGGCAGTGCAGTGGATGACGTTCAACGACTCGCTGCGAATTTTTTCAAGTGAGGTGGGTCGAAGTCAGTACCACCACGAGGTAACGCGTGGCAATGTCCGATATGCTTTAGCTTGTCGTGGTGCCAAGCAAAGCGCCCGTTCGAGGTAACGACAAGCTAAAGCATATCGGACATCGGCACACCGCGTTGTGGTACAGACTTGATCGTTAAAGTTGTCAGGAAACATTTAAAGGAGGAAACAAGATGCTCAGCTTTATTTGGTTCTTGATCATAGGATTGGTCGCCGGTTTGTTAGCGCGTTTGATAATGCCAGGCAAAGACACAATGAGTCTTATCGCGACTTTGATCCTGGGAGCCGTGGGTTCGATTCTCGGTGGCGCAATTAGTTGGGCGTTATGGGGCGCGTCCACGACCATCCATCCATCCGGGCTCTTGATGTCGATAGTGGGGGCGATTCTGGTCTTGGTGGTGTGGCGCAGGATTAAGGCCCGTTCGACTGTCTAGTAGAGCCCGCGGTCTAAGTGCGGCTTTCTTAGTTACGTTTCATATGACCTCTCGGTCCAGGGGTTCCTCTCTGGTCTCATTCTTACTGTCTTCGCTCTTGCATTCGCTGTGACTCCCTGAGCGAAATCTGCTTTAGACTGTTCTGCTACGATACTTCTTGCTTTGCATCTGCTCTCCTCATATTGCAAGATAATCAACAACCCAGAAACGAAGCATGATTACCGCACTGTCAGCCGATATTATCACCTCAATAAAGCGTGCGCTCGAGGAGGACATTGCGGATGGCGACGTGACAACCAACGGTATCGTCCCCCTCGAGGCAACACTGCGTGGGAACATCGTCGCCAAGCAAAGTGGCGTCGTTGCTGGACTGGCCGTTGCAGAAGCTGTCTTTCATGAGCTTGACGAACAGGTCACCTTCAGGCCAATGGTAAATGAAGGTTCTCTGGTTTTGAGTCGGACCACGATCGCGGAGCTCGACGGCTCAGCCCGGGCGTTACTAACAGGTGAACGGGTAGCACTAAACTTCCTGGGGCGAATGTCGGGTATCGCGACCTTGACCAGACAGTTTGTTGATGCGGTGTCGGAAACGCGAGCGCGAATTCTTGACACTCGCAAGACGGCGCCGGGACTTAGAACGTTAGATAAGCTGGCAGTGAAAATCGGAGGGGGCGAGAATCATCGTACGGGGTTGTTCGATATGATTCTAATAAAGGATAACCACATCGACTTTGCTGGATCGATCACGAGTGCGGTTAACCGAGTCCGGCAAGCTGCAACCAAGTTGGAGATTGAGGTCGAAGCCCGAACGCTCGAGGATGTTCGAGAAGCGCTGGACTTAGATATTGATCGGATTTTGCTCGACAACATGACAATCGAGACGATGAGACAAGCGGTCGAACTTGCCGGGGGTCGAGCAAAACTGGAGGCATCTGGTAACGTTACGCTCGAAAATGTTGTGGAAGTTGCTCGCACCGGGGTGGATTTCATTTCCGTTGGTGCCTTGACGCATTCGCCAAAGGTGTTTGACGTGAGTCTTGAGTGGGTGGCACCGGAAAACGTTGTGAAGGAAAGTCGCACCTAAGCTATGGCTTTTCTCTGCGCAACCTCTTCGTTATCTGCGTCTCCGCGGTTAATCGAGGTCACCCAGTCGTTTTACCGCCGAGACGCAGAGAACGCAGAGGAAGCGCAAAGAAGAAAAGAAGTAAATGATGATTACTGAAACTACAACAGACGGAATATATGAAAAGCTCAGCGCGCTCTTGTCTACGACTGTGCCGGATTTTGAGTTGCGTATCAAAGCCGAACTTGCAGCCGAAATCAACCAGCTTAAAGCAGACAAGAATGCGGTGATTCTCGGACACAACTACATGGAGCCTGCCCTCTTCTATTCAATTCCGGATTATGTTGGCGACTCTCTCGAACTCAGTCGTAAGGCGGCCCAAAGCGATAAAGACATTATTGTGTTTTGTGGTGTGAAGTTTATGGCGGAGACAGCAAAGATTCTGAACCCAACCAAGAAGGTTCTCGTGCCTTCCGAAAAGGCAGGGTGTTCACTGGCGGCGAGTATCACAGCGGCTGATGTGCGGGAATTGAAGGCACGCTTTCCTGGCGTGCCGGTTGTGACTTATATCAACACGTATGCTGACGTGAAGGCGGAATCTGATATCTGTTGCACCTCCGGAAACGCAGTCGAAGTGGTTAAGTCTCTTAACACCGATAAAGTCATTTTTATTCCTGACGAATATCTGGCCGCTAATGTTGCGCGGGAAACTGGCAAACAGATCATTTATCCAACGCGTGAACCTTTGCAGCGTTTCGCGAATGAGCTGGAATATCAAATGATCGGCTGGCCTGGAAGATGCGAAGTCCATGAGAAGTTTACGGTTGAAGACATAGCTAACGTGAGGAAGCAGTTTCCCGATGTAATCATACTTGCTCACCCGGAGTGCAGTCCGGAGGTAGTTGCTGCCTCCGATTTCTCAGGCAGCACGACGGCAATGATCAAATACGTAGAAAAGACAAAAGCGCCGCACTATTTGATGTTGACGGAATGCTCAATGGGAGACAACGTCGCCGCCGCGAATCCCGATAAAGAGATGTTGCGGCTTTGCAGCATTCGTTGTCCGCACATGAATCAGATAACACTGGAAGACACGCTCGAGGCGCTACAGAAAGAGCAGTTTGAGATCGTAATTGACGAAGAGATCCGAAAGCGAGCGTTTATCGCTGTCGAACGGATGCTTCATATTGGCTAGCGACTAGGAAAGTTGGTTATTTCGTGATAAATGACCAATGATTTCTTTCTCTTGTTCCTCGAGAGGAAAGTGTCTTGGCCCAAACAGAGGTCCTCATCATTGGTTGCGGCATCGCTGGCGCAACCGCAGCTCTGCGGCTCGCGCGCAATCCGTCGCGACGAATTACGATCATTACCCGCGCAAGCGAAGCCCAGGAGTCGAACACACGGTATGCTCAGGGCGGCATCATTGGCCGCGGCCCTGACGACACTTCAGATCTTCTTTATGCAGATATCATTGCTGCAGGCGCTGGCGTAACCTCGCCCAAAGCGGCGCGAATTCTTGCCGAAGAAGGTCCAGCGCTGCTGAACGAAGTGCTTGAACAAAATGCGGGAGTAGTTTTTGATCATAACGACAAGGGTGAACCTACCTGGGGACAGGAAGCTGCCCACTCGCGTCGTCGCATTCTGCATGTTGGAGACATTACGGGTAGGGCGATCATTGACGGTTTGATCAATGCGCTCGATAAGCATTCAAATATCAAGATCGAAACTGATGTTACCGCGGTCGATCTGATCACGTTCCCACATCACTCGAGAAACCCCCTCGACAATTACCAACCGATCTCTTGTCATGGGGCATACGTGTTTAATCGCCAGCAAAAGACTGTTCATCGATACCTCGCAACTACAACAATTCTCGCGACGGGAGGTCTCGGTCGCATTTATCGCAATACAACAAACCCTGTCGGGGCGCGTGGTGACGGTTTGGCAATGGCGCATCGCGCCGGCGCACGAATCGTCAATGCCGAGTACGTACAGTTTCACCCCACAGCCCTGGCTGCGCCCGGCGCGGAAGGCTTGTTGATTAGTGAAGCTGTGCGTGGCGAGGGTGGCATATTACTAACTCCTGATTTGCGTCCGTTCATGGCCAACTATTCCCCGGAATGGAAAGACCTCGCTCCGCGTGATGTTGTGGCGCGCGCGATTCATCACGAGATGGAAACGAATGGATATTCGTATGTTCTCCTGGACGTGGCTTCGCATATGTCAGCTGACGCAATACGAGCCCGGTTTCCCTTCATCTATCATGAGTGCCTCAAAGTGGGTCTGGAAATTTCACTGGAGCCCGTACCAGTTGTTCCCGCCGCTCACTACTTTTGCGGTGGAGTACTCGTCGACGAATGGAGTCGAGCGAACATTCATAATCTGTACGCAGTTGGGGAAATCAGTTGCACCGGCGTTCATGGTGCAAACCGGCTCGCATCGACTTCCTTGTTGGAAGGTTTAGTGTGGGGAAATCGAGCTGCCTTTGACATCGAACGAACTTTTGACCTGAATGGTGCGCAACCCAAACTGGACGACATACCTCGTTGGGACGAGAGTGGTTTGAGTGCCGATCCTGATCCCGCGTTGATTCAAGGCGACATGCAAACGATCCAGAACATCATGTGGCATTACGTCGGGCTGGTTCGCAGCGCGGAACGACTTTCGCGCGCGATTCGCGAATTGCGACATCTGTGGAATGAGATCGAAACGTTTTATCGCACGACTAGACTGTCCGACGGATTAATCGGTCTGAGAAATGCGGTTGAAGTAGCCTTGATAGTGGCCCAGGCTGCCCAACACAATCGGCAGAGTAGGGGTTGTCATTATCGCCAGGACGCCGTTGAGTCGGAAGGTGATCGATTGATTTAGGTGAAGGATTATTAGCCACAGATTGGGCACTGATGAACACGGATGAGGCCATCAGAATGTTGGTGCGTCGGGGATAAGTAGTTCCATTAAGTCTGGCCTAACACCGAAGCCGTGACGTTCATAAAGCGTGCGACTTTTTTCAGTGGGCCAGAGAATTACAGCGTGAACCGATTGTTGTTTGCAGTAGTTCAGTGCCTCAATGAGCAGCCGAGAGCCAAGGCCTGTGCCACGAGCGGACGCGTCTACGAAGACGTTGGTGATATATGCGTGAAACTCAGGCTCGGATGTTGGGTTGGAATCTTCTCAATCAGTTGTAACCACAATTAGGACCTATACGTCCTATGCTGACTCAACACTCATGAAAACTGAATCCAACTTCCGACGTTCTCGGTTCGTGCCTTTTCGAAGAGATACTCGGCACAGGCCATGTCTTCAATCGCGAGACCCAGGGATTTGAATAAAGTAATTTCATCATCCGAAGTCCGACCCTGCTTCTTACCCAACAACACTTCGCCAAGTTCCGCGATGATGTTCTCCGGTCCAATTACACCTTCGGCAGCTGCCAACAGATAATCGCCAGCCTCGTTTAGTGCCGACTCCCGGCGATCCGTGAAAATGCGTGCGGCTCCCATCGTTGCACTGTCTATCTCTCGTGCCTGTGGTGAATAAGTACCGATCGCATTGATATGAGCGCCCGCTGAAATCCATTCGCGCTTAATGACTGGTTGGCGTGCGCTCGTCGCCGTCACAATTAGATCGGCGCCCCGCAACGCTTCTGCGACTGAAGTCATTGGCTCAACCGGGAAGGGGAGTGACGTGGCCATTTCATCAGCAAGTTGCTTGGGATGGTCAGGGTTCAGACTTACTACACGAGCGCGTTTGATCGACCTCACAGTCGACAATGCAATCAAGTGCGCACGAGCCTGAATACCAGCTCCAATGATCGCGAGATCAGACGCGTCGGTTCGCGACAACAGTTTGGTAGCCACTGCCGAGACGGCCGCGGTGCGCGCGGCTGTTATTGCGGAAGCGTTCATGATGGCGAGAAGTTGTCCAGTCTCGCCGCTTGAAAGCAGCACACAGCCCTGGTGTGCATCAATGCCAAAAGCATCAGGATTGCCATGGAAGAAGCAGATCGCCTTCAAGCCGTACGCGCTTCTCGAGCCGCGACGATAAGCGGGCATCATGGCCATGACCCCTTTTGCGTCCTCAGGCCTGACGACCATGCGCAGCGGCTGAACGACGTCACCGCGCGATAAATCTGCGAGAGCGTCGCTCATGAGTCTGACGCACTCAGTCATGGGTAGCAGTGTTTTTATTTCAGTAGAGCTAAGAACAAGCACGCGTTGCTGATCAGGAGTCATCTTTTTCTTTGTTTGTCGAGTTTGAGGTCTCTGAATACCCCAAAAGGTAAATGTTGTAAACCTTCGCATACCGTATCGTTGAGCGGGGCAGACTTTTTGAGGGTTCTAGCAAAGTTCGGTTCTTAGAAAACTGCGGGAAATTGAGGTTCAGACGAAACCAGCGCCTTTGGCACAATCATTGCGGAAAGGACAGCGGAGGAGATCAAGGATGAAAAAGTTAGTGGTAAGTATCGCTTGTTTGGTAGCGCTGAGTTTCGCAGCTATTCCAGTTGGTGCACAAACCCGATCTCGATGCACGACCAACCGGACTGGTTATGACAGGCGATACGATCGTAGCGGTCGGGTCTACAGCAACCAGGTTTCTCGCAATAACAGTTATCGCTATGGAGGCTACAACAATCAGGTTTACAGCAATTCTGGGTACTACGATAACTCAGCTTATTACGGAAACGATGGTTACTATGACAACAGATCGGTTTGGCAGCGCTCGCGCGACAAAATAACAACTGCGGCCGGCGCCGGAGCAGGCGCGCTGATTGGCGGCATGATTGGTGGTAAGCGCGGAGCAATCATAGGCGCTATAGCTGGTGGCGGTGGAGCAGCGGTTTACACATACAAGATTCGAGACAAATACCGCCGTTACTAAGCCTGTCTCGATAACAGTTCGGTCACACATTGCAAGATGAGTGGCCTTGTGGGGGCCCGGATGTGAAGGGGAGAGCACATCCGGGTCCTAACATTTTGATTCTCAGCCAAATTGTCTTAAGGTAGTGTCCTCACGCTCGTCGATCTTCCATTCATCTGTTATAGATAGAGCCGAAACATAGAGGCAATCGTCGGAGACTGTGATGGAATTCCAGGAAAACATTCTCGGGCTAATCGGGAATACACCGCTGGTCAGGTTAAACCGCTTGGCGCGAGGAGTTAAGGCCCAGATCTTTGCCAAAATGGAGAGCCTGAATCCGGGCTACTCTGTTAAGGACCGGATCGGCGTCGCGATGATTGAAGCGGCCGAACACGAAGGAATCCTGAAGCCCGGCGGAACAGTAATCGAGGCGACTTCGGGCAACACCGGAATCGGTTTGGCGCTCGCGGCGGCAGTGAAGGGTTACAAATGTATTTTTGTGATGACTGACAAAGCGTCAGTCGAGAAATCACGTTATTTAAAGGCACTAGGCGCAGATGTAGTCATCACTCCAGTTTCAGCTAAACCCGGAACGCCGGACCATTACGTTTCAACCGCTCGCCGAATCGCCGCCGAAACGCCTAACTCGTTCTATCCTGATCAGTATTCAAATCCGTCGAATCCCGAAGCGCATTACCTTACCACCGGTCCGGAGTTGTGGCGGCAGACTGACGGCGAGATCACGCACTTCGTTGCCGGATTAGGAACAGGTGGAACCATCTCCGGAACCGGACGCTTCCTGAAAGAGAAGAATCCTGCGATCAAAATAATCGGCGCCGATCCGTACGGCTCAATCTTCAAGACCTACAAAGAGACTGGAAAAATCGTGGAGGCCACGCCTTATCTCGTCGAAGGCATTGGGCAAGAAATTGTGCCTCCCAACGTTCACATCAAGTACGTAGACGAAGTCATCAACGTCACTGATCGTGATTCGTTTGAGATGTCGCGGTTGTTGGGACGAATGGAAGGAATCTTTTGCGGCGGCTCCACTGGTACTAACCTGGCGGCCGCACTTCGAGTTGCCGCCGATCTCGATGAGAACGCGATCGTCGTCTTTATTGTCTGCGACACTGGCGAACACTATTTAACTAAGCATCATTCAGACGAATGGCTCAAAGAGAAGCGGTTGTTGGAGCCGCAAAAGATCACTGCGGGACTTATCAGCGGCACGAAGAAACCGCAGGCGCCAAAGACTCTCGTTTCAGTAAACCCGGTTGACACTGTCGCCCAGGCACTCGAGAAGATGGATGAACTCGGACTGTCGCAGATACCGGTACTGGATGAAGGTAAGTGCGTGGGATCGTTGCGAGAAAATCGCGTGCTGGCAAAAGTTGTGCGAGACCGGGAACTACTCAACTCGCCAGTTAAGGAGGTTATGGAATCGAGTTTTCCGACTGTTGACGTGGATGTGAGTTCGAGTGAAGTCACGCGTCGATTGCAGACGAGTTCCGCGGTGCTGGTGGAAGAGT
>DASYRR010000215.1:0-13887 GCA_036004125.1 Pyrinomonadaceae bacterium
TATAGCTCGCAGTCACACCAGACCTCCGGCTTCGTTCCGAGGAGCGGGGGGCGTCGTGCGTGTTAAGGGCTAGCTCGTTCCCGCTCCTCCGAACGGCGTCAGGTGGCGCTTGGGCGGTGGCTATAAACATGCAACTCCTAACGGAGTAAAGAAGAGCTTACCGACCGTGTGGTAATTACTAATGTATCCAGCCGAAATGATCGCAGAAAAACAAGAATCCGCATCGTAGTCACCTCGATCATGCAGGGCGGTGCCTTCTTTGATAAGGCGTCGTTGATTTTCAGTCGAGGGAGTTGGCGTGAGCTTTGGCGTTTCGAGTTTTTGGGCCGCGACTGAAATGGTGCACAACAGGATAATGAGGATTGTTTTGATCATGGATCTCCTACGCATTTTGATTTCCAATTAGGGACAGAGCATCCCTGCTTGTGTCTGCGATAAGCAGATAACAGAGGGAAACTTGCGACGATTTCTCTGAGTTTCTAAGAGGGCTTCGTGGTCTGCACCAAACTACGTCAGCGCAAAGCGTCCTCCGGAAATGAGAGAGCTCGCGGCATATGCCGAACGAAGTCCACACATTGACCCTGATTGATGAAGGTCCATGGATGATTGAATTTCCGCCAGCTGTCGTTCTGGCATTCGTCAACATCTTTTGGCGGACCACAGCGCCGTTCATTTGCGGGGATGACGATGGTCGTCGGTTTACCTACTGTGGTGATGAGCGTGTCGTAGACAACCGCATCGGTGGCATCTACATTCTTTCCGCGATGAACGCGGCCATTCATCTCCTCGAAACCCTGGCCCGCCGTGAGTTTTATTTCTCCGCCGCAGCCATCCTCCACCGTCAAGGTGCCGCTCTTTACAATGTTGAAGGCGTGGCCCGGATGATAATGCAATGGGAGCTCCTCGCCTGGTTTTAGCGTGAGCAGTCTCACCGTTACCTTCACAGGACCGGCGAACACTTTTGAATCGGTGATGGTCCCCTCTGTCACCTCGCTCGTTGCGGAATAAACCGTGACATATAGAAGGGCGAGAGCTACGCAGATCGCAATTGCGAACGCGCTAATGATTCTGTGTCGTTTCATTTTTGCAAAGCTTCCCTTTCAACACGTTGGATCCGATTTCACCAGTTGAATGGACCAGAGCGACTCTCAACCGCCGAAGGTACCTTAAATGCCGGTTCTATCTCGACAAACAGCGTGGGCACCCAGCCCACGTTACCGGAAAGATCGGGATTATTCACCGCATTGTAGGCAGCCAGGACATCGACCTCATGGTTTTCTGAGGCGGCGTTTACTTGGGATCCCTCAAGATAAATCGCGGTCCCGCTGAGCCGGCTAATGAAGCGATTGGGCGGGATGTCTTCGTCAGTACGAAAGAAGTTGTTTTGAGCGAAAATCGCGGACTCTCGCCCGACACCCAAACTGTATTGGTAACTCTCAAAGTTCTTCGGCTTATAGTAGTTGTTATAGACGTGAACTTTACCGAAGCGTACTCGCGGACCTCGCTGCCCTACTCCCTCGAATAAATTGTGATGAAGCGTTACTCGAAGCTTATTCCCGTCGGCAGTTGCGCTATCCGATGAACCAATCAGCATCACCTTATCGTGATCGAGAAAACGATTGTACGAAACCGTCACGAGATCCGAGGCGTTGGTGATGTCCACTTCTCCGTCGTGCACTTGAAAGAGTCTGCCAAAATATATTGGTAAGGAGCTATCAATCGTTTCTTTGTCCAGGAAAGTATTGTGGTCAATCCAGACGTGATCGGAGTCGCGCAGAGAAATTGAATCATATGCTGAGTTCCAATTGCCCAGACTGCCATCCGTTGGATCCCATTGCGGGAAGCAATCGAACGTGTCCTCAAAGGTTATGTTGCGAATAATTATGTTCGTACGGCTACCTGCAACTCCTGACGTGCCGCGAATATCAAACCACGCGCCACGTACGACGGTGTTTTTGCCGACACCGACAATCGTCGTGTTTGAACCAACGCGAATTCTCACACGTGCCTGTTGTGCTGCTGCCGAAGCCACGCGTGCTGCTTCCAGTGGTCCACTCGGAAGCACTTTGCCCCAGACAGCCGGATCATAAGTCGCCAGGTAAGTATCAAGTGTGTAGCCGTTTCTGGCGTAAGCAGAACACTTCAGAGGCTGATTATTATCATCAACGTTGGCATCAATCGTCCCATCTATATAGATGATCTTCGGCACGTTCGAAGGCGTGGACGGCGGAGGATAAACTCCATTGTTCAGCGCGGTCACTAATTCCTTGCGATTGTGGACGACGTAAACCTGGTTCGCGCTTGCGTTAGCCCCGCCCGTTGTTCCCGTCGTCAGCGAGGCCCAGCCATCGTTCGCTTCAAGTATCTCGCGTCCCAGATCGCGCGGTTGAGTCGCATTGGCACCGATCAGAATACTTACACTCAGGCAGGCGCTCACAATCAGACTAGAAAAAGACTTCATGGCATCCTCCTAAACCGCAAAACGTTGTCACGACCAGAATCCTAATCGCCTCCAAGCCGGCCTACCAGTGACACGTTACTTATCTGATCGGTAGCCTGCGGGACGCTTCCAATAGCACAGAAAGGGGGTTTGTTAGTGGAGGCCGTAAGATAGCGGAGCCTGCCCAAAAAGACAATATTTGTTCACCATCCTGAACTCGTACCCGATCACAACCGTTTCGCGATACATATCGCGCGCTTCGTCCCAGTGTCTTTGTGCGGTAAGAAACCTCGACTTAAGCTTCGCATTCCGCAGGGAACCTTGTGTGCGAAGGACTGCAAGCAGGAGGAGGAATGGCCAACATGTTCAGTTTAGGGAAAACGATGCAGGTTAGGTGGGAAGCAAAGGCCAGGGTCCGATCTGCGGCTTGGGCTCTTTGGACCAGCGTCTTTGCCCCAGGCAGCGTCCTGTGTTTAATCCTAATTGGCGCCACCAAACACGTCAGCTCAGAAATGCTACCTTCACTTCCCTGAGCCTCCGCAGAAGCGTCAAGTAAAGAGGGACGTACGTTTCGCTAAGGTAGAAGGCGAGACGACCGACCTGTTGATGGACGTCTATCGTCCACGTGACACGACCTCACCACAAAACGCTCACTCCTTACGAGATCCATAGGATATAGCTTGAACCATTTGCAAACTTTGTATAAGGTTCCCCTGCTCACAACTTGTGAACACTCAATCAGTCGTTTTCTAACAGTTTTAACCTGCCCATGATTGGAGACCTCATGTTAGAAGAAAACAAACAATTAGTTCGTCGCTGGTTTGACGAGGTTTGGAACAAGGGACGCGCCGATGCTATCGAGGAGCTGTTTGACGAAAACGGCATTGCTCACGGCTTATCTGATGATCCTGCCAACCCGATTAAAGGGCCGAAGGACTACAGACCTTTTTACACAATGTTCCGACAAGCCTTCCCAAATATGAAGATCGTGATTGAAGACATGGTTGCGGAAGGTGACAAAGTCACTGCGCGTTGCTCCGTACGCGGTAAGCATGAAGGAGACGGACTGGGGATCGCTGCGACTCAATTGCCGGTCGAATTTACCGGAATCACAATTGTCCGTATCGGAAATGGGAAAATCGTCGAGGCCTGGAATAACTTTGATTTCATGACCATGAATAAGCAGGTCGGCCGGCGATAGTGCTCACGCCGATCCGAACCTCAAAATAACCTCGCTTGAGTTGAGCCAGTGCAGGCCGTAGAAGATTTTTGTCCTCCACTGCACATCGGTTTCAGAATCGAATCCGTTTTTTCACAAACGCACCTCCAAGGAGCGGTCATGTATCTACCCCCACTACGTTTCGCTCTCCTCTGCCTTTTCGTTTTGATATTGACTTGCCCTCTCATCGCGGGCCAATCCGACACTGGCAAAGTCGTGGTCACGATTAGTGATGCCAATGGTGCGCTGGTGTCGGGGGCCACTGTCACAGCCAGGAATCTGACTAGTTTGCTGACTCGTGAGGCCGCCTCTTCACACCCGGGAGAGTATGAGATTCCCACTCTGGCAGTTGGGCGTTACGAGATATCTGTTACCGCAACTGGATTCAAAACAGTGCGGCAAACAATCTCAGTCCACGTGAATGAAGAGTCACGAGTCGCGTTTTCCCTTGAACCAGGTGAACCATCTGCCACAGTCTCAGTTCCAAGTGAAGCAGGACAGGTGCAGTTGACTACGTCTACTTTAGGAAAGGTCGTTGGCGAGCAATTGATCCTCAATCTGCCGCTGAATGGCCGGAACTTCTACGATCTGGGTTTACTGCAAACGGGCGTTGTGCCTCTGCAACCAGGACGGACCTTGACTCAGGATTCTTACAACGTTAATGGCGCACGCGATACCAACAACAACTACCTGCTCGACGGCGTCACCAACCAACAACTTGAATACAACAACCTGCAAATCAAACCGGCAGTCGATGCACTATCTGAGTTCAAGATTCAGACTAACCTTTATTCTGCCGAGTTTGGCCGAAATGCTGGCGCGATCGTTAACGCGGTAACCAAATCAGGTGGACGTGAATTTCATGGAAACCTGTGGGAGTTTTTGAGGAATGACGCACTCGACGCACGCAACTTCTTCTCACAAAACACACCGCCGCTTAGACGCAATCAGTTTGGCGGAACCCTGGGTGGTCCATTCGCTCTCGCACCTGTTTTTCGTCAACGGTATCCAACCTTCTTTTTTGTTTCTTACGAAGGAGTACGTCAGGATCGTGGCGTTACCTCTTCGACTGTTGTCCCGACAGCTCAGGAAAGAACAGGCGATCTTAGTAACGTCAAGACTTCCATCATCGATCCGCAGACAGGCCTGCCATTCACGGGAAACATGATTCCTACTAGTCGGATCGTCGCGGCCGCAAAGGGTCTGTTGAACCTTTATCCACTTCCTAACGTCTCGACAGTCCCAAGAACACTTAACTTTACCGCCAGTCCATCCCAAACAACCAAGCAAAACCAGTTGATTTTGAGAATCGATCAATCTGCGTCTACTAAGAGTACATTCTTCGGCAGATATGTTTATGACAACTTAGTTGACACTGCCCCATTCCAATTCGGGAATGTTCCTGCTCAGTTTCCAGGTTATTCGCAAGACCAGAAAAACAAAAATCAGAATCTCGCACTCGGTTACACGCGAATCATTTCGTCAACCGATATCAACGACTTCCGCTTTGGGTTCAGCCGGACAAACAACCCAACTAACTTTCTCCCGCTTACGAAACCCAACGACGTCGGGATCAATTTTGGGGTCGCTGACAATGTTGGTCTTACGGACGTTCGTATTGCTGGTTTTTCTGGCATTGGCAACAGCATCTTTGGTCCATCACACTATGTTTTCAATACCTTCCAATTCCAGGACACCTACACGCGCGTTCAGGGCCGCCACACCCTAAAGTCAGGGATTGAGTACCGCAAGCATCAAGAGAATTTGAGATTGCAGTTTGCTGAAAACGGTCAGTTCCTTTTCAACGGAGTATTCACTGGCGACGCATTGGCGGATTTCCTATTGGGACGGGCTTTCTATTTCACTTTCGGCGACTTCAAACGAGATGTGCTGCATCAACGGTGGAGCGCCACGAACCTTTTCTTTCAGGACGATCTCCGTGTTACGCGACGGCTAACGCTGAATCTCGGGGTCCGTTACGAGTATGTAACCCCGATCATCGATAATTCTGGTCAAACTGCAACCGTGTTGATTCGCAAACCATTCACGCCGGGTGTTCCGCACAGTGGAGTGGCTGAAACTGTACTCGCTGGCACAAATGGTCTTTGTGATAAATGCACTTATCTCCCAGACAAGAATAATTGGGCTCCGCGTGTCGGCTTTGCTTATGACCTGCTGGGGAACGGACGACTCGCGCTCCGCGGTGGTTATGGCGTGTTCTTTAATCAGATGGAAAGTAATCTGGCGCTGGAGAATGTTCTGCAGCCGCCTTTCGCTTCCTTCCCGTTGGTCCTGGATTCAGGTGGTGTTGGTTACGCAAGTCTCGGCAGTCCGACGTGTGGCGGGCTCTGCGTGCCTCCTGGAGCCGGCCTGGTCCTGGTCACAGACCCTCATCTCGCAACTCCTTACATGCAGCACTTCAATATCAATCTTCAGTATCAATTCTTTTCAGACTTTGTCTTTGAGTTGGGTTACGTCGGAACATCTGGAACGAAGTTGCTCCAGTTTCAAGATCTGAATCAACCAATCTTTATTCCCGGAGTGGATCAAGCTGGCACTCCGATTTCGACTCCGGCGAATAAAGAGTTGCGACGGCCCTACGCCGGCTACAGCACTATTGCTCAATCAGTCACCAATGGTCGTTCGAATTACCACGCACTACAGCAGAGTTTGACCAAGCGATTCAGTGGTGGCTACACGTTTTTGATGGGCTATACTTTTTCAAAATCGATTGATCTAGCTTCCCAGTATCACTCTGGTTCGGGCTCCCCAATCGATCCCGCAATAGCTCAGGACGCAAATGACCTAAATGCCGATCGTGGTCTTTCATCGTTTGATATGCGACATCGATTCACACTTAGTGGCGTATTTGAATTGCCATTTGGTGTGGGTAAGAAGTATCTGGATCATCCAGGAGTGATTGATAAGTTTGTCGGTGGATGGTCACTGAGTCCAATCGTTACCTTTTCGAGTGGCGTTCCGCTGACTGTGAGAGACTTTACTGATCCTTGTGGTGTGAGTGGTCCTTTTATTACCAGTTGTAGACCTAACTTGTTGCGCAATCCTTTGCTTCCCAACAGCAAGCGTTCAGTGAATGCCTGGTTCGACACGACAGCATTTGCGCGGCAGTCTTTCGGTTCGTTTGGCACAGCTAGTCGAAACATCATCTTTGCTGACGGAACTCAGAACCTCGATTTGGCGGTAAGCAAAAGAACCCATTTTGGAAAAGAGCTCAAGGGAATGGTGGTTCAGTTTCGTGCAGAGTTCTTCAATTTGCTGAACCATCCGCAGTTTGGCGCACCGGACCTCGACTTCTCTTCGACGACGTTTGGTCAGATCTTTTCCACCGCACGTGGGTCGACTGAAAGAGTGATACAGTTTGGGTTGAAGCTAAGTTTCTGAAAAGGCGCAAGACCGCGGCGATTCGCACAGATTAGACGGTGGGAATTTCATCTAAAAGACTTCGACCCATTGATGCTGGGATGTACGAACCCTTCAACCTCTAACGCCAACTGCACCGCGTCATCAAACGAGAGTTCTTTTCCTTTATTCCATTCCTGCTCGAAGACTTCGGTCGTGAGCGCTTGTTTTGCGCCACCGAGGTAACGGTCAAGTAACTCATCCCAAAAGCGGACGTGAATGTCTACTCCAAGTTGGTCGCACTCCGCCTTTACAGCGCCCGCTAGCTGGATGCCGACCTGAGCGGCAGAGGTGGAGATGCGGGGAGGGGGAGACGGGGAGACAGGGCGAAGGGGCGACGCCGAGAAAACCATCTGCGCCAGACCGAGGCCGGCGAGTGACATAGCAACTCCTTGCACTTCGAAGCCGATCTCAACCTTGTCGCCAATCGCGTGAGCCAGCACCAGACTCTGTTTATAGAGCTTTAGACTCTCCCGGCAATTCCCCAGGATCAATTCACAGTCGGCCAGATAGTGCCAGCCGAAATGTTCGCTACGTTTATCGTTGTGCTTCTCCGCAAACTCAATTATCTCTTGAGCCATCGGCTTTGCTTCATCCGTTCTCCCTAACGCAACCAATACCTGGGCCAGACCAACCTTCGCGCGAATTACCAAATGCTGATCGCCGCCGGCGCGTTGAAGGCGCAGACACTCCTCAAATGCGGCACACGCTGCTTCATCTTCGCTTCTAAAAAAATGCGTCCAGCCGATGCCTTCAAGTGCAAGTGCTATCTCCCGCGTGTCGCCCAAATCGCGCGACATGCTTCGCGCTTCCTCGATCCAGGCTCGCGCTTCTGACGTTTCGCCTTGCAATGCCAACATGTGTGCCGCGCCCCAAAGTGCTCGCGCTCTGGTTGGCCGAGATGGCTCAACAGCCGAAGCTGCGAGTGCTGTGGGCAGGTGTTCACGCCCCTCGGCGATATGCGTTTTGACTATCCAGAACCAGGCGAGAGCGCCGACAAGGTTAAGATACTTTTCTGAATCAACCTCACGTGCATATTCCAACGCGACGCGAATGTTGTCGCTCTCAATTTCCAACTCAGCAGTCCAAAACTCTTCACGCGTTGCGCGCTCTGCATACGCGCGCTCAGCCAAATCAAGCATCGCCTTAAAATGTGCTTCCCGCGCGCGTTCGGCCTCGCCACTTTCATTGAGTTTCTCGAGTAGAAACTGACGAACCGTTTCAAGAAACGAATAACGCAGCGATGCGCTCTCTTCACTCGCCACAACAACAATAGATTTGTCGATAAGCTGCGAATGATGATCCAGCATCGCGAACTCGTCTGAGTCAGGAACGACGGTCGATGCCAGGCCCAGTGTCCAACCGCCGGCAAAGATTGATAACGCTCGCAAAAGTCTCTGCTCCTCACTTGCGAGTTGGTCGTAACTCCATTCGATTACTGCCCACAAAGTTTGATGGCGGGGCAGCATCGAGCGCCCTGCACTGGACAGTAATTTGAAGCGATCATCGAGCTTCGTCAGAATCTGTTCGATCGAAAGGATCTTTATACGCGCAGCAGCTAACTCGATGGCCAGTGGAATTCCATCCAGTCGACGACAAACTTCAGCGACCGACGCAAAGTTTGCGGTCGTTAATTCGAATGACCTACGTGCAATCTGAGCGCGATCGAGAAAAAGCTTAATCGCGTCAGCTGATCGGACACTCTCAAGACTCAGCTCAGATTTAGAATCGGGAACACCGAGTGGAGGCAGATGGATCACTTCTTCGCCATGCACGTTCAACGCCTCGCGACTGGTGGCGATGATACGAACCTCCGCACAAGAATTAAGTAGACCATCCACAAATTCTGCACACGAACTCAGCAAGTGTTCGCAATTGTCCAGGACGAGCAGGACCTTCTTGTCAGAAATGTGGTCGATGACTAAGTCAAACAGATCCTTATCTGCTTCCTCACGCAAATCGAGAACGTGGGCGACTGCGCCAACCATTCTGCTCGTTTCTGTTAGTGGCGCCAGATCGACAAACCAAACCCCTGCTGGAAATTTGCCCGTAAGACTCTCTGCTGCCTTGATTGCGAGCCTTGTCTTACCGCAACCTCCGAGCCCTGCCAGAGTAAGAAGTCTTGAATCCTCAAGCACGCGAGTGCATTCACTCAGCTCCTGATTTCTACCTATGAAACGAGTGCGGTCTTTAGGAAGGTTGGTTGGAACGCGCGATTTTGTCGCTTCGAACGAGAGAGTAGCTGCATCGGTAGAAATAGCACTCACAAAATCAGCCGCCGTTGTGAAGCGATCGTCGGGATTCTTAGCAAGCAACTTCCTGATTGCGTGGGCGATATATGACGGGACTTCGGGTCGATGCTCACTCACAGCTCGTGGCTCGACTGAGATGTGCTGGTACGCAAGAGAATGTAGCGGCCCTGTGAACGGCGGTGTACCTACTAACATCTCGTATATAACGCAGCCCAGACTATACAAGTCAGTCCGACCGTCGATGGGGTTGCCGGCCTGGAGTTGTTCGGGCGACATGTAGGCAGGAGTGCCGATCGTCGCGTTGGCCACGGTGATCGCTGTTCCTTCATTTGCGTTTGTGAACCGCGCGATACCGAAGTCGGCAACCAGGACGATCCCATTTGAAAGGAGAACGTTTTCAGGTTTGATGTCGCGGTGGACCAATCCCTGCTGGTGCGCATAACCGAGAGCACTCGCGATTTCACTTGCGAAGCGTAAAGAATCGTCAATGGAAAGCGATTTGAGTCGGGTGAGTCTCTGGCGTAGTGATTCACCTTCGATGTACGGCATTACGTAATAAGGTTGATCCTCAATTACGCCTGAATCGTGCAGCGGAAGGATGTGAGGATGCGTCAGACGCGCCGCAATTTCAATCTCGCGCATGAAGCGACTCATGCCGATCGCGGCCCCGATGTCGGCGTTCATTACTTTGATTGCCACACGCCGACCGTGTTTAAGATCGTCAGCCAGATAGACTGATGCCATTCCACCCGCGCCAATCTTCGAAAGAATTTGGTAATAAGAAACGCGCTTGCCGGTAAGTGTCACTCGGATTACCTGAGTTCTGAATGTGGTCTAGCTTGCGATGTTAACGTGTAAAAGTGGATGTGGATTATAACGCATTGCGTGTATGAGGTGGCATTGACGCTGCCGTCTCGTCGTTTTGATAAACGAAGGAGAAACCATCCGCAGATTGCGCCGATTACACAGATTTGAGTGAAAATAGGCTCGCACTCCGTCAGGAGTGCTATGTTTATAGATCAGGAACCAACCGAAGCGTTCGCACTCCGTTAGGAGTGCCATGTCCAGCGCACAACAAGAAAACGCGAGCTGAAGCATTACGAGACATCGCACTCCTGACGGAGTGCAGAGCATTTGATCTTGTGCGATTCCTGAGCCGGTATCCACTGATTATGCCGATTACATAGAACACAGCTCTTCAACCAAGGTTCATACTTTTCAGGATCGCTACGAAGCGCGGGTCGTTACGGAAACGGTCGTAGAACGGATCGATGTTCATAAGCAACGAATACGCGTTACGCTCGTCACGCGATTTCTCCAGCCAGCGAAACGCTTGGTCTATATCGCCAAGCCTTATATAGGCTCGCGCGATGAAGACCGCCGGAACAAAATCACCTCGATCAATACGAGCGTTCAGACGTTTGAGACGCGTTTGCGCAATCGCTTGCACAGCATTAGCGTAGTCATCCTCTTGTTGGAGGATTTCTGCAAGCTCTTTGTCCCCTGACAGGGTCGTGGCTTTCAACCACTCCGCAATAGCTTCGAAGTGCAACCCCATCTGGCCATAGACGTCACCGAGTTCTTCGTGCAATGAAGCATCGCCAGGTTCTAGTTCCAGCGCCTCACGATACTGCCGGACCGCGTCGTCGTAACGCCGAGCAAGGTAGAACCGGGCGGCCTGATTTCGGTGGAGACGGAGCGAAAGTGGATCAAGCTCCAATGCGAGTTTGCCTTCTGCTATTGCTTCGTGAAACTTTCCGATAACTGAGAGAAAGATAGAGTAGTGACTATGAATGGGGCCGATACTTGGATCCAATTCGATGGCTTGACGAAACGACTGGTCGGCTCCAGACCAGTCGCGGTAGTAAACCCATTTCAGAGCTGCCAGACCGTGATGTACTTCGGCTAGCGTATCGTCCAACTCGAGAGCCTTCATTGTTGCGGCTTCCATTTTCGGCCAGCCCTCTTCCGGTCGCATCATGCCCCATGACGATGCAAAGCCGTAATAAGAAGCCAACCCAAAATAGCCGAGGGTGTAAGCGGGATCAGCGTCGACCGCGCGCTGGAAGTAGTCGCGGCTCTTACGAAACTGTTCCGGCGTCGACTTGAACCAAAAATACCGTCCCTTCAAATACAAGTGATAAGCTTCGGTACTCTCAGTGTAACGTTTCAGTAACGCTGCCTTTTCTTTACCCAGCAGTTTAACTTTCAAAGCGCCGACAACAGCGAGTGTGATCTCGTCCTGCACATCAAAGATGTCGCGCATCTCGCGATCGTAGCGTTCCGACCACAGTTGATATCCGTCTGCGGCATTGGCGAGCTGCGCTGTGATCCGGAGGCGATTGCCAGATCTTCTCACGCTGCCCTCGAGGATCGATTTCACACCCAGAGCTGCGCCAATCTCATTGACGTTTGCATTCTTGCCTGCAAACGCAAACGCCGAAGTGCGGGCGGCGACTTTTATTCCTTCAATTCTCGAGAGCGCGTTTAGTAATTCCTCCGCCAGGCCTTCACAGAAGTACACGTTCTCTGGATCGGCACTCATGTTGACGAACGGGAGAACTGCGATGGTCTGCGGAGCGTTTGCCTGAGGAATATCACGACCCGCGTTGTCTGTTACGGTCGCAGCGAAGCGGTAACCGCGACCCGGCACAGTGACGATGTAGCGGTTGCCGCCACGAGTCTCGCCAAACACGCGACGCAGGGTGGAGATATTCTGATTTAAGTTGTTCTCTTCGACGATTGCGTCCGGCCAGATCTGCGCCATCAACTCATTCTTCTCAAGCACTTTTCCATGATGCTGCACCAGGTAGAGCAATGTATCAAAAACCCTCGGTGTGAGTGGTACTAGTTCGCCGCGCCTCAGCAAGATGCGTTCAGTTGCATCGAGCCGGAACTCGTCAAATTCGTAGATCTGCGACGCTGGTTTATTCACGGGCGAAATTCAGAACTTTCAGAATTTTTTTCAGAACATCCTAAAGATTTTTACTAACTGCGGGAACAGTATAAGCACACACGGCTACGGAGGGCCGAAAATTTAGCGAAGGAGATCTAACAATGAAGTTGAGAAAAATGAGTTTGGTCGGTGGTTTGGCTCTATTGGCTGCGCTTGTTCTGCTGGGGTCCAGCTCTTTGAGACCAGTAGCAGGCGCCACAGAGCAGCAGGAGCTGAGTTCCGCAAACGCAGAATCAAACGGGCTTGAGGGAACGTGGCGCATGCAGGTCACAATCCGCGACTGTGTTTCGGGTACAGCGTTGAGGACCTTTCCGGCGTTCCTCACTTTCGCACAAGGAGGAACATTGACCGAGACCACTACCGGGTTTCCCCCAGCGTTGCGTACGCCCGGCCACGGCATCTGGTCGCATCTGACCGGTCATAATTACAGTGCGGTATCTGAGGCCTTCCTGTTTAATCCGGCAGGAGTTTGGACCAGCAAGCAACGGCTCACGCAATTCATCGAGATCAGTGCTGAGAATGAACTCAAGAGTACCGCCATAAACGAGATCTTCGATACTGACGGCAACTTGATCGCAAACGGATGTGCCACAGCAGTTGGAAACGCGATGGAGTAGCTGGTGAATGTTTAATCCTCTTGGAGGGCGTAGAGGATGGACCTCTTCGCCCCTCACTTTTAGCGATCTGAGAAAGGATTACGATGAATAAGGCTATCATCCTGGTTACGATTTTAATGATGTACACAGTGCTTGTCTCTGCTCAGAAAAAAGAACGGAGAGTTGACGAAGAGATTCGACGCCTGAATGCCCAGGAAGTTGCCGGCTTGCTAAATAACAACGTACGACTACTGGAGTCACTCTGGGCAGACGAATTCGTCGTCACGAATCCACTCAACAAATTCGTGAACAAGCAGGACGTCTTAAGTCTCATTCAGTCGGGCACACTTGCATTCGCGTCGTACGAAAGGCGCATAGATTACGTTCGTGTTTTCCGAGACTTTGCAGTTGTCGCGGGCGGGGAAACAGTAGTCTGGGCGGGGAAAATGCCGAACGCAGGAAGAGCTAGTCTTCTGCGCTTCACAGGAGTGTGGACCAGGCGAAATGGACACTGGCAGGAGGTAGCCCGGCACGCAAACATTATTATTCCCTGACGCACCTAACAACTATCCACGCAACAGACTGCTGACGCTATAGTCAGAACGAATAATGTGCTGATTCGTGGAAAACTGCAGGCGGGCATTTTCCCGTAAGACGAACTTGTCGCTTATTGAGAATGTAGCGCCCGACGGTGGTGCTCATGACAAAGTTCTGGGGCTACGTGCTTGGGTAGAGTCAGTACCGAAACGCGGTAGCGTCGGGTGGGACTCCAGATTCGGTGATTGGGAGCACTAATTGACCCGAGACATTGGGATCCCGAGTCTGACCCGCCGCTACCGCGTTTCGGTACTGACTGTATCCAAGTTTGGTTGCGGCTTTGTGGTGGTTAACGAAACTAAGCGCACGACCGGAGGGGTGTCATGCGTGCTCGCTGGCCGCGCGAAATTGCCGGGAAGAATTCAACTCCGGAAGTAATCTCAAAAACAGTATCAAGGCGTGTGATT
>DASYRR010000216.1:0-30959 GCA_036004125.1 Pyrinomonadaceae bacterium
AATTGCAAGATTCGAAGCCCATTCTTTCCATCAGCAACGTACGCGAACAAACTCGCGTTCGTCATCGCGATTTTCACTTGATGGACATCGTTGAGTTTACCTTCCGCGTTGTAGGTCTGATCTAGTCTCGGATGTTCTGGCTGTTCCACATCAACGATCGTCATCCCTTCCTTCCCATTCGCCACATATGCATACGTTCGTGCTACGTAGACGTCGCGTGCATCTCCGAGCGGAACAACAGCACCGTCGATGAGTCTCGACAGTTCTGGTTGCGTCACATCGATGACTTTGAGCCCCTCCTGATCCACTACAAATGCATAGCGAAACTGAATTGCCACTGCTCTCGGCCCGCGAAGACTAATACGGTTCACAATTCGTGGGTTCAATGGATCGTTAATACTAATCACGACCAAAGCGCTCGACGTCGTCACGTAAGCGTATGTCCCCGCAATAGTGATGTTCTTCGCATCATTCAACGCGCCATCTGGATTAAATGCGCCGCGAGGATACCTCACCGGGTCCAGTGCACGATTCAGGTAGTTGTTCAACGGATCGCCATCCAACAAAGTCGCCGCATTTACGAGAATCAAGCCTTCATATTTATCAACAATGTAAAGATAGGCATACAGAGGATGAATCGGTTGCTCGTCGTTCACCAGTTGCTTACGTGCATCTCCACTCAACGCAAGGGCTGCAAATGGGTCGATCATCGAGCCGTCTGACTTAACACGCCATCGTGCCGGATCAACGGCCAACGTCGTCGGCGCAGCGACTGCAGTTGCGTACTTGGCTTTGACCCAGAACTTCTGACCAAAACGAGAGACAGGCGCGGTAGTGATTCGCTCAGAGAACCCTTTCTGATCAATCTGCGCCACATCATAGACTCGCAAACCGCCTTCTCCCGCCGCTACGTACGCATACTCACCGCGCAACTGCACTTGCAAAACACGTGGATTACCGACGTGTTCATACACAGTTTTTAATTCACTTCCCCCGCGCACAAACTGTTCGTAGTTTTCCGGATAGGCAATCTTCTGCAGCGTGCTCCCGATGACTGCCTGAGGCTCTGAGTGTTCAGTGGCAACTACGACTTCAAGGCTGTCATCCGCCGCGACGTAAACATACCGGCCCATGAAATTGACGAAGTTTGTCCCCTGTAGAAGCAATTGAGCCAGCCAGGCATTGTTGTCGTTCTTTTGTGAAACATGACAGTCGCTACACATCTTTGTTTCGGTGGCCCTGACCGTGTGTGGTATGTGCGTATTGAAAGCCTGGCCAGCAAAACCTTCGGCGGAAGTAGTTTGTTGCTGTGAATAGATCCATTCACGATTCTGGTTTTGAGAACTTACGAGGACCGCTGATGAAGATCGAACTGGAGCAACACGATTCCCCGTCACGGTGCCGTCGCGACCAAGCATGAAGATGTCGTCGCGGAGCACCTGGAAGTTGTACTGGGTGTAGTTGCGTGAATTGCCGCCTTCATTATGACGATTCGGCATTTTTCGGTTTGCCTGCATCGACAGGTGACAGCCAAAACAACTCGTCACCCATGACGAATGACAAGCCACACAAGTCATATTGCTGTCTCGGTGAGCGAGTTGCTCGTCGTCGCCGGGTACACTTCCCCAGGTCGCATTGTCCTTGCGCATCGTTTTCGCATACTGCGAACGTTCACTAAAGTCGCGAGTGCCCGGCGTAACAGTGTCCAGCGTCTGTGGGACCCGCCACCAACGACCAGGCACAACCATCGAGTTTTGCACGATGTCGCCGGTCTTCAGATCGACGTCGGCGCCTGATTCGTTCTTTCGTTTTCGATCGCGCGTGATGCGTTGGAAGAGCGGGATTCGCGTATCAGTTTCATCGCGGACACGAATACGCGTCAGATCCTGACCGAGCAGAGGCTGATTCTGCGCCTTGCGACGTTCGGCTAGCGTCCCTGCAACCGGAGCGGCTGCAAATCCCGACGTGAACAGATTGGCCCGCTGACGAATTGAGCCGTGACAGTCCTCACAATTGATTTCAATAGCCGCGCGCGGCTCGTTGTACAAAATTCCATCGCCATGTGAGTCCTGACGGAAATGACAGTCAACGCAGTGCATTCCTCGCTCGAGATGAATGTCGTTTAGATGGACCGCCTTGTTGAACTTCTGTGGGTCGTCAGGTGAAACGATATTGTCCTGCGCATCGAGCAGATTTCCTTTTCGATCGCGTTTGAAGACTTTCCGAAACAGCCAACCGTGTCCATGTGAATCCGCAAATTGGGTGTTCCGTAGTAGCGCATTGAAGTCAGCCGTGCCAGTCTTTGCCAGGAAATCGAAATTTGACCACAGTCCTCTCAAGCTCGAGGCCTCCGGATTCCTGTCAAGTTTTTCCTGCTCTTCATCCTGACTCGGGTTGAGTTGCGCTGCGGGGTACATACGCGATCCGTCGCTCTCGTTGTCCCACCATGTCAGGCCAAGATAACTGGCGACCATATTTGTGCCCGGGTGCATGTGACACACCATGCACTGCGACGACGGAATCTGAACGGTGAATTGATGTTTGATTGGGTGGCCCGATTCGTTCTTTGGGATATTTGGATCACTCGTTTGCGAACGGCCGAGATTTCCTGCTTGATTGTAGAAAGCAGAATGTGAGGCGTCGCGATCATTTGCGTAGATCACATGACATGCGGAACAACCCGAGGACCGATAGTCGCCTGGATGATCGTTGGTGCCGAGGAAATTCAGGGTTGGATCGAGCAGGCGCGTCTTTTGCAAACCAAGGAACACAGGATCCGTTCGCTGAGCCGTTCCAAAGCCCCTCGCACTTAATCCCTTGTCAGGTTTGCCTGGATCTTCGTCTTTGTCTGGCAGTCCAACCTCAAGCCGCCTTTTACCGCCGCGTTCAAAAACGCGTAGGACATTCCCCGGCTGTGAAATCTCCCAGCGAGCAATCGGATCCAGAAAACTTAAGAAGCCTTTTGTTCTGCGCTGCTCGTCAGTTGATGTTTGGATCAAAGTTTGCGGAGCGCCTTGTTTGCTGTAACTTTCTCCAAAGCGTGAATCCTTGAGATGAAAACTCCCATTGTTATAAAGCGCCGCACCCCACAACATCGCGCCGTGCGTCATCATGCTGCGCGTCACATTTTTTGATTCCACATCGTGGCACGCACTACCGCTACAGGTTTTTGACACGACGCGCAAATCACCCGGGTTGATAAACCGCACAAACTCCCAACTCTCTCGCGCGAGCAGTGTGTTGGTTCGTTCGGGATTTGCCCCGTTGTATTTGCCTTCTCGTTTCCACTCGGAAGGAAACAAAGGTTGCACATGAGCTCGCTTCTTAACTTGTTCGCTTTCCTGCGGGTCGCTGCTGGTTTTGGCAACGGCTGGGTTGCCACCGTGACAAGCAGTGCAACTCAGACCAACAGCATCCTTGCCATCTTTGAGTTTATCGAGCGTCTCAGTCGTGCCGTACTCGTGCATCGGCTCGATGAGACCGTGACAGGAGATGCAGCCTTCGAGTTTGGGTTGAGAGGTGGGTTGCGAGCTCGCTTGTTGGGAGTTGGTAGTTACCTCTTGATCAGCGGAAGATGGGCGTCCGAACGTGATCGGGATCGCGACGAGAAGAATGATAATGATTCTTGCTTTAACCATCTGAAATTTACGCGTCTTCGGTCTTCGCTCTTTAACTATACGAGTTCCGTGCTTGGATAAGGTCAGTACCGTAACGCGGTAGCGTCGGGTCCGTGTCACCTGTTGCGTCTTCCAAGGCTCACCGACCCGACGCTACCGCGTTACGGTACTGACCTTATCCAAGCAGACTTCGCAGAGATGCGGAGAGAAGACCAAATCATAATATGTCACCCTAACGAGGCGGACCCATAGAGCAGGGCTCACAATCTCAAAACACAAACTTCACTTGTCCAAACAACTGATACAGCATCTTGTTAGGACTGATCACATCGGGCTGGCAAAAATCTCCAACGCCCGGCGGACAATTGCGCGAACTGTCAGTGAAAATATCTCGAAAGCCGCGACCCGTTTGCAAAGTTGCGGCTCCAAAAGTCACAGTGAAGTTGTTAATCAGAAACGGGCGATAAGCTACTCCCAGACTGTAATCGACTCCAATGTCGTGTCTGATGTGATTCTGAAATAACACATACTCGAGCGGCTCAGTTCGCTGAAACCTCAAGTAGTTTACGTTTACAACCGCCTTTACTCTTTGAGTCAATTCCACATCCACTCCAGCGTTGTAAATAAAGATTCCCGGATTAACGAAGTTTGCCTGTCCCTGAATCTTGCTGCTCCGCAAACTGGGCAAAAGGCTATTGGGTTGAACTAACCCAACACCTGTCTGGGTAAGTCGAATTCCATTCCGGACCCAAAACGAAAACTGGCCGCCAACAAAGTTTGGATCGTCGAAGATCGCGTCGAAACCGGTAGCCTTGCCGTCAGTCGGATTGTTGTCGCCCTGAGCCCAAAAGAATGAACCTTTGAAACGCAGGTAATCCCGATCCATCGAGGCCTCAAGAGCAGCCATATTGGATCTGATATCAACGCGACGGCCCGCGAGCTCATTTCGCTCATCGTGACCGAATGCGAAATAGTATGAATGAGAAAGGTTGAGTCGCCCCAAATGTCCGTCGCCACTGAATCCAAGATAAACAACTTTGACTGCTTTTGGAGCCACATCGCCGATAGCTGCGGGTCGTACCAAAAACCCATTGCGATCAAACTTGATGCTTCGTCGATCGTCGTTGTAGTGAAGGCTTCCTTGAATCGTATAGCCCTTGCGAATGAAGTCCTGCCGAAAAACGTTTGCGATGTAGACATTTTGGTGACGAGTGTCAAATCGGTTCAGACCACTGTTTGTGTCCTTCTCCAACATCGAAAAGTATGTCGCGTTGAATTGAACACGATTGTTGTCCAGAGCCCCAAAGATACGCGCACCAAGATTGTTATCTGAGAATATGAACCCTCGGAAATCTGAGACGAAGGGCTGGATCCCGGCGCGCACTGAAAGGAAGTCGTAGTTTGCATTTAGGTCCGCCAACTTAACCTCGGCAAAAGCTTCTTCAAGCGACGCATGCCAATCAGTGCGATTCGTTCTGCGTCGAACATCGATATTCACGACCCCATTCTCGCGCGCATTTAGATAGTTCGGAATACTGAATGTGGGCGAGAACTTAATGGCCCAGTCACGTGGCTTGAACGTGGTATCACCATGAAACATTTCAAAGCTGAACTGTAGTGTTTCGTTAGCAGCCAATTGTTCCGGGCGACCAAAAAACTCGCCGCTCAATGGATCTACGCTGCTAACGTCCGACCTTGTCGGAGCTCGTCGTTGCTCAACAGTGGTGGTGCTAACGGCCGACAAGATCATAAACGTCTTGTTGCCTTTTATCGGGTAGTCGCCTTTGAGCACACTCTGGTTGTAAGGATCCCACCAACGGCCTTTTCGAAACGGTATATCTCTTCCGAGCGCGCCCCGATCACCGTAACGGTCGTATTCAGGGAATTCAACGCGCCAACGGTCTGGTGTCGTTCGTTGCTGAGGCGGTTTGCTCGCCTCTGGCGCCGGCGCAGCGACAGCAATGTCTATGGCAGTATCTTTGGCAGCCTCGATTATTACATTCTCGAGACTGTCGCCCTTCACCAGCACGAAGTCGCCGTAGTTTTTGTCTTTGTCGAACTGGGCGACGTTTGGTGCCGCGAGGTTAATCCGATACGCACCGGCAGGGAGTTTAAGTGAATAACGTCCGTCTGGTCCGCTGTGTGTTCGTTTCCATCTGCGAGTGACTTGATTGGTCGCAACGATAGTGACACCGGCGATCGGTGCGCCTGATGAGTTATGTACCGTGCCCTGCAAGCGTCCAGGTGATTGCGCAGCCAGAGACTGACAACTGATTGTTGTCAGCAGAATTACGAGCGGCAGTTGTAGCAAACAATGACGCACGTTGAAGGGCGCAAAGAGACCGAGAATCCAGATCGTCTCTGCCTTGTAACATACGGCTAAGACGAAGCAAAGAGATTTTCACTGCGTGCTACTCAGCACGAATACTGAAAAGCAAGACAAGTCTTCTCCTTTTTCAATGGCCTCTCTGCCTGATCTGTGTTTACCTGCGCTCATCTGCGGCTGAGTTTTTTGTGATACATTGTGCGGCGATTTCGCGAATCGTCTGGATCAACTTGCGCTCCGCAAAATGCTCGCGTCTACAAAAACACGCTTTCGTTTATTCGCGGTCGGCTTGTTCTCTGCAATTCTCATTACCTCTGTTCTCATTAATTTCAACCGCGCCCGGGCCCAACTCAGTGGTCCGATCCTGATAAGTCGTGAAGACTCGACACGGGCGATTGCGTTCGACTCCGTCACCCATCAACGCGAACCGTTTACCGCGGTAGCTCCAGTTCAGTTTGGTTCAGATCCCTCCACGCGAATCATGGTGTTTGCAATGAACCTGCGCCTCCAAACAGGTGAAACTGCGAGCGTGATCACCGCCAACGCTGAAGATGCGAACCACAACGTCCACACGCTAATCGCCGAAGACGTGGCCACCGTTCCTGATCAACCCTGGGCCACTTCAATCGTTCTGCGACTGGACGCAAATATTGGAGACGTGGGAGACGTGCTAGTGCGAATCAACTACCACGGGATGGTCAGCAATCGCGTGCGTGTCGGGATCGGGCACATCGGCGGCGGACTTCCCGATGATCCGAATTCAGTGCCTACACCCGGCCGTGAAACGCCTTTGATTTCAGTAGTGCCAAAGACTACTAACCTGACTGCGGATGACGTAAAAACAATCATTGCTCAAGCCGCATCCGCTGCAACAACATTAGGTCACCCCGTAACAATCACCGTGATGGATCGAGAAGCAAACCTTCTCGGCTCCTTTCCCATGTCCGGTGCTCCTGCCACGACGACAGTTCGGAGTGTTGGCACCCCGGGACGTGGTCTCGAAGGCACGGTTGTACTTGCATCTCAGGCGGCAATGGCAAAGGCCGCAACCGCAGCATTCTTCAGTACACATGGCAACGCTTTTTCGACGCGCACCGCTGGATTCATCATTCAGGAACACTTCCCTCCCGGCATAAATTTCCGTCCTGCAGGACCGTTGTATGGCGTCCAGTTCTCGTCGCTTCCGTGTGGAGACATCAACCGGACCAATGGACAACTTGGTCTTTCCGCCGATCCCGGTGGGTTGCCGATCTACAAAAACGGCCAAGCGGCTGGCGGAATTGGTATCGAAGGCGACGGGCTGTACACCGTCGACCGCACTCCAACGGACTTCGATCAACCTTTTGAAGAACTAATTGCTGCCTCAGCTTTGCGAGGTTTCGAAGCGCCAACGTTGATTCGTGCTGATAACATTCTTGTCGATGGCATCCGACTACCTTACTCGAATGTCGCAAGTCCTCCAGCTCCGCCAACCACACCCTTTGGTAGTCTGCCGGGAGCGGTCTTACTGTTTCCGCCAGGCGGTCCGCCAGACTCTCAATTCACTCCGACTATGGTCGGTGGTATCAGTGGCGAAGTCAGCACACGTTTCTTTCCATTCATCGCCGGTACGGCACCGTCGGGTAATGCTCTTACCGCAGCCGAAGTGGAAACGATAATTTCGCATGCTGCCCAGCAAGCAAACATTACACGTGCCGCGATTAGACAACCGCTGGGAAGTAACGCCCGCGTAACAATGGCCGTCGTAGATACTGACGGTGTTGTCCTGGGAGTTTTTCGCCAACAGGACGCACCCATATTTGGTTATGACGTAGCGGTTCAAAAAGCACGAACAGCAGCTTTCTTCTCTGGCGCAAACGCTGCCGCGCGGCTACGGGCATCAGGCTTCGGCGCATACGTGGATCGAGCGCTGGCTGATGGTTTACGACTTGACGGAACTATTGCCTTTACAGATCGCGCCACCGGATTTCTACATCGACCGTTTTTTCCTGACGGAATCGATAACACTACGGCGGGCCCGTTCAGTACACCGATAAGCGAATGGAGTCCATTCAATGATGGCTTGCAGCTCGACATCATCAAGACAAACTTTGTCGCAGCGTTGACTCCTCCGTTTCCCCTACTTTTTGCATGCACCTCGATTCCCGGACTGGCGAACGGTATCCAGATTTTTCCCGGCAGTGTGCCTCTTTACAAGAATGGCGTTCTCGTCGGCGCAATCGGGATCAGTGGCGATGGAGTTGACCAGGATGATTTGATCAGCGCGGCGGGAGCGAATGGTTTTTCACCCCCCGCAGGAATCCGTTCTGATCAGATTTTTGTGCGTGGTGTGCGATTGCCGTTCTTGAAGTTTCCCAGAAGTCCAAATCTCTAGAGGGATGAGATGTCACCTCTTATGAGCCGTCAAGAGATTCCTATTCTTTCTCTGTGTAACCTCTGTGTTCTCTGTGTCTCTGTGGTGAATAAGCTGCGGCAAAAAGCGAACCACAGAGACATAGCGCAACTGAGTCGCGCCCGAGCTTGGATGAGGTCAGTACCACCTCGCGGTAGCGGGTGGGTCGGCCGCAAATCAATCAGCTCCCAACGCAACCCACAACCCACCCGCTACCGCGAGGTGGTACTGACCCTATCCAAGCTCGCTGTCTTGTTACTCTTCCTCATTCCACCCGTATTTTCCCAAACTCAGTCAACATCACCCCATCCAACAGGCGTTTTGCGTTTGCGCGTTAGGGTCAAGATTGACGAAGCAACAAAGGGCTTATCGAGAAAGAGGTTCTACCTGATCAAGGGTTCACTCGAACAAAACAAGGCCGTGCTCGAGGCCTCAGCCCAGCAACCAATCGTCAGTCGCGACTGTTTCTATTCGAAACTCGGTGCAAGCCAGGCACTAATCGATTGGTTGAAAGCTGGTGATTGTGAGTCAGTGTATTGTCGTGAAGTTGCTCAAGAATTTCTTACTGGTCCCAAAGCGGTGCGCGAGTTTGCCAGTGCTTATGCAGCCAGTGAAAAGGAGTTGGCCGGTGGTGAAGTCGGACGAAAGTGGATAACAAACAATCTACCCGCTCAAATACGTGATGGCTTTTATCAAGATCGGCGTCGCGCTCTTCAAGCTCTCATCAAACAAGCTGAAGCGCTTTCTACGACAGCAGTGTTGTCTGTGATGACGGATCGAAACGGCACGGCTTATTTCACCGATCTCGATCCCGGCACCTATGTGTTGACCAACTTTCTTCCGATTGAAATTGGCCAAATAGCGACCAGCTGGAATTGTGAAGTCCAAATCAAGCCGGGTGATATTGCAACTGAGAAACCCTATCTGATTTCCAATAGAAAAGATCGAAACGTGAAGTGTGTCGCTGTCGAGAAGCCGTTACCGGTTTGCGATAAGTGATCTATTGAGATGCCGCATCTTAACCAAGACAATAGAAAGTTGTCTCCTAATCCACATTCTTCTCTGCGGAATCTCTGCGTTCTCAGCGTCTCTGCGGTTAAAGAGCGGCAGAAATCTTTGCACCGCAGAGACGCAGAGATTGCGCAGAGATGTCAAACTAGTACATCACTCACTCGAATCCCCTACTTGACACGAAACTATCTGCTCGCAGCGACAGTGCTTGCGGCGATTGTCTTTACCTCGACGTCTTTTGGCGTCCAGAAGAGACCTGCACAGCGCAAGACTCCGATCAAAACGCCGACAGATTATTCGAAGTTTTCACACAGTACGAAAAAACATCAGGCTGGCTGCGACACCTGTCATAAGATTCCAACTTCAGGCTGGCAAAAGACCTCTGCTTATCCCGATATCCTCGATTATCCGGGACACGATGCGTGTGTGAGTTGCCATCGTGCTCAGTTCTTTAAAGGAGCAAAGCCACCCATTTGTTCTGGTTGCCATACAAAGACCTCTCCGCGAGACGAAGCACGGTTTGCGTTTCGGAACCCAGCATCTCAACTTCAATTTACGATCGAGTTTCCGCACGATCGCCATCAAGATGTCATTGCTCGATCCAACAACGGAGCGTTTCGACAATCACTTAACGCGTTCGCACATGCGCGCCTAAGAACTGACGCAACTGACGACAACTTTCAGACTTACAACAATTGTTCGATTTGCCACGTGCAAAGAGATGTCCCTTCAGCACCCGCCGCTGGCTGGCCTGATCGTTTCCAACCTAGGCCAGAAACGTTTAAGGCAGTGCCAACCGGACACGATGCCTGCTTTAACTGCCACTGGAAATCTCAACAACCCATCGCCCAAAACTGCGTTGGCTGTCACAAGCTCACTTCGCCTTTTTTAGCGTCAAGCGGTCCAACGAGAATCTCTTTGAAGTTTATGCACGAGGGTGGCGGGGAAAAGAACAACCACATTGCAGAGTGCGCAACTTGTCACATAAACATTACCAAGTCAGTTTCGGTCAGGGGTCTGAAACCCGATGTTCCAATTACGTCGTGCACGGAATGCCACAACAAAGAAGGACTGCGTCAGGATGTCAGTAAGGAGCTCGTTGCCGTTGATAAGAACAAGGGGTTCGTGTGTGTGTATTGTCATACATCTAATGTTGGCTCGCTTGATCCACCGGCAAGCCATTACCTCATTGCCGAGCGTCCAACACTGAAGCGCAAGGAGATCAAATGAAAAAGGATCTCCCGCCGCGTCCGGTGCTGGCTTGCTTGTTTGCTTTGTTTGTAGGTGGATGGGTGCTGGGTCCGACTACAAGAGGTCAGGGACCGGAGGTTGATTACTCAAAGTTTCTTCACACCAGTCAGCGTCACGCATCGCTTGGTTGCAACTCCTGTCATCAACGCGCAGACAACTCAGCTACACCGAAGTTTCCCGGCCACAGTGCTTGCAAGGATTGCCACATTGGTCAATTCACGACTCCGGCAATCCCAATGTGCGTTATTTGTCATACAGACGTGAGTGGCAACAGGCCGCCATTGAAGAACTTTCCAGTAGCTTTCAAAGAGACCTTCAACGTCAAATTCGATCATGCCCAACACATGAATGGCTCCGCAAAACCCCAAGCCGGTTGCAACGGCTGCCACGCCGGCCTCGTCAACCGAGGTTTCGGATTGTCGATACCGGCAAACCTACAAGCACATACAACGTGTTACACATGTCATACGCCCAACAGCAAAAACTCAACCGGACGTGAGATTGCGTCGTGCGGAGTGTGTCATGGTCAAAGCGGATACAATCCAACAAACACAAATTCGCGCGTCTTCCGCTTCTCATTCAGTCATGCCCGACACGGAACGAGAGAACGCCTCAGTTGCCAGGATTGTCACCGAGTCACCGCCGGACTACCACAATCAAAACAGGTCAGCTCTCCAACTGCCTTTGAACACTTTCCCACCAACCGCGGTTTAAATTGCGCAACTTGTCACAACGGCAAGCGATCCTTCGGCGGTGATCTTGGATTCAATAGCTGCCGACGTTGTCACACGGGCTCCACATTTCGCATGCCGATGTAGATCTGCTTTGATCAATCGAGCATTACAGAAGGACGCCTCCCCTCTTTCTTCAGTGTCATCCATGACAGCGTAGGGTCGAGTTTAACGGTTTCTCTGCGCTTCCTCGGCGTTCTCTGCGTAGCAAGTTCGTAACCTCTTCCTTATTTTGAGCAGATTCTTCGACACATCGTTTAGATTCTGAGTACGCACTTGGATAAGGTCAGTACCGTAACGCGGTAGCGTCGGGTCCGTTGTCACCTCTATGTCTGTGGGTGGTTACGGACCCGACGCTACCGCGTTACGGTACTGACTCTATCCAAGCTTGGTTGTGGCTCCGCCGCACTGCGCTGTGCGGTTAGATGCGACCAAGACCTTTTACCGCGGAGACCGGAGAGAAGCAGAAGAAGCGGAGAGGTCAACCTAGGCACATTCTCTTAAAGCGGTACCGGTTCGTTTGGAATACCACCAGCGGATGGTATTCCTAAACTGTACCAGTACTCTCAAAGGAAAAAATTGACACGATTGGTTCCCGCTCATTAAGATTCAGCACTCCCCAGCAACCCAAACACCAAGGACCACCAATGAAACTCATAATCATCCTGCTACTGGCACTCGGCTGCATCGGTGTAGTCGTTACTTCCAACAACTCAGTCGTTCACACGGCTAGTGCGACCCAGGAGAAAGAGAGCAAGATACAGCCCAAGGAAGTTATGCTGGACAAGGATAGCCAGTCAGACAAGTACGGTGAGGTCCCTTTCAATCACGAGAACCACGCGACAAAGAAATACAATCCCGATGGCACCGCCGTCCTCACGTGTGTGGAATGTCATCACACCGACCAACCGGCGAGCAGCCTGAAGGCACCATTGAAAACCTCCGAGCGTCCAGTCGTGCTAACTGCTGCGGTGCTGGAGGCAGCAGATGCAAAGCCTGTCAAAACCTGTCGAGCGTGTCATCTCCAAGCAGGTGACGACAGCGGCACGTTGCCGACTATTCAATATCCGGACAAGCCAGCTCCTACGAAACTGACCAACGAAGTTGCTTACCACTTGAACTGCAATCTGTGTCACGACAAGGCAATCACGGCCCGACCCACTCTCAAGGGTAAAGTGCCGGGCTCAAACGACTGCTTTCCTTGTCACAAACCGGCAGGTTGAGCCGAGACTAATAACTTGGTCCCCCAACGTCGTTTGTCTTTGATGTGCTGCACGTGGCAGGACGTGCAATTAGGCTGGTTGTTCGCAATCAACACTCGGTTAGTTGCCTCTTCCACCAATCCGTTGTGACACTGCCGACAAGTGGTGCGAGGAGTTTCACGGTCGGGTGGATTGAACGACTGGTGACAACTAGAGCACGACAATCTTCCCGAAGCATCACCCAGTAGTCCAGGAACCAAACGTACGCGCTCATCGTGGAGAGCATGAAATTGCTTGCTCTTCCACTTTTCATCCGTATCGCCAGGTAGCCGAACGGTGGGCAATTTTTTCAAATTCCATTCTTCATCATCGATAGCCTTCAAGCTCCAGATTCCATTCACTACCGGATAGCCAACAGTACCTCCGTGAGGTGTACCTACGCGTTTGCCGTTGTAGAGCTGTTTATTGTCGTCGTTGTGGCAACCTGAACATGTTGCCAGGGCCGCTTCACTTGCTTTGAACTCGGAGCCCCTGTGTTCGGCGTGACAATCGACGCAACCGACGCCCGCGGCCTCATGAGGTTTGATTACAGTTGCTACGAACGCATCGGTCTGGTGACACGCTGCACAACGCTCATCAATTTTTCCTTTCCACGAATGACACGATGTGCACGAGCCAGCATTGGGTCGGGCAGCAATAGCTGGGTTCATAAACATTGCGTTGGCGCTGTGAGCGTTAGCTAGAGGAGCTGGAAGGTAAGCATTTGTGTAAGAGTAGGCCGCGGCGATCGACAGAATGCCGACACCAATCGCAACCCAGATAAATAGTGAAGCCGGCCATCGGGACTGGAGATCGGAGGTTGCAAGCCAATTAAACTGAGCTTTGCCCGAACGTCTTTGACCTTTTGGAAACAGCGCTGACGGACGGATCATCTTACCGGCTTCGCGAATGCGTTTGTCCCAAAAGATGTCAAGTGCTTTGTTACCCGCAATCGGCGCGGCCCGTGGCTTCGCCGGCTTTTTTCCCTCACTCGGTGCTTCGAGCTGGTCAGTAGTTAGTACTGGACTGCTTGCGTCAGTGACGGCTGCGAGCATTCCGATCTGCAATGAGACACGAATCACCAAAGATCCTTCGGTGTCTTCGATTTCTAACCGAAATGGTCCGACACCGATAATATCTCCTGCTGCCAGCGCTTTGTTGTCTTCGACAGCTTTTCCATTCAGGGTGACTGGATTGTTTGGCCGCAGTGGAAAAAGGTAATAGTTTTCATCAATCTGCTTGATTCCCGCCTGCGCCCGCGAGACAGCGGGGTGATTTAACAATACTTCGCATTCCATTAACCGGCCGATTAGCACACCTTCGCTGATCAGCGTGACAGGATCAGTCAGCAGATCATCACGAATTATGACGTACTGGTTACTCGACATAGTATTAATGGACTTTGAAGAACGTCACTTGAAAAATGTGGATGATCATCAAGGCCAACATGAGTGCTGTCGAAATCACATGCACCGGAATCCAAACACGCATCGATCGGTGAAGCAATAGGAGCGCGTCGACTCGTCGCAAGGTGATGGCGGTCTCCAGAGCATCAAGCAGCAGGTCGCGTTCATCTTCCGTGGCCACTCGGGTTAGTCGCTCCTTAAAATCTTCCCGCGCCCGGGCGAGTAGAGCTTTCAGATCTTCACGCGCGAACAGCTGCCGCAGCAGATAGCCTCTCGACATGAAACGTGGATAGACCTTCTCCAGAATTTCCTCCGTGAGCCATCCCTCACTCTTTTCGAGAATTGACTTCTGTTCTTTCTCGAGTTCCTTCTGACGTCCTTCCAGATCTTCCACCAACAACGGCTCGCCTTCGATGCGAGTCAGGATGCGCGGTGCAATTAGATAGGAGAGGATTCCAACTACACCCGAAAGGATAACTAAATCGAATGTCAAGTATAGAAACGTCGTTAGCAAACCACCGGTGTGACGACCCGCGTGAAGAAGAAGCACGACACCAGCTACTGCCCCCAAATAGAGGTGAGCTAACATCCAGTAACGCAGTGCTCCCACGCGTCGTCGATATACCTGTTTGCGAAGCGGGTAAGTCATGACTCCCGCCACCCCCACCAAACCAACCAGCCCTGTGAGCCAACGCATCGTTAACCAGGTTCCGCCGAGCCGGCCATCGAAACCATATCTACTCAAACCGACAATTACTGCGACTGCGGCGAGAATAGTTACCAGGGCGCCACCTATGTTCCACACTCGTGCCAACGGATCACTTTTGTGGATATTTCTTCCGATTGCGTGAGTTTTGTCTTTGAACACAAGTCCCTGCGTGGAAGTGACTTCACTGAAGTATTCGATCGGATTGACGCGAACCAGCGCACCTGTTGGACAGTTTTCCTCGCACGAGTAGGCCTGACGACGCGCGCCCTTAGGATTCAAAGGGGTGTCTTCACAGAGATTGCATTTGATTGCAACCAGATCATCCGACGCCGGAGGCGCAGCAACCTCAATTCGACGGAGGCTCAATGCGCGGGTGAGTTTTTGAAAGAACGTAAATGAGGGTGGCGTCGTGTCTCGAGGAACCATCGAGATCGCATCGTAAGGACACTGCGTCGCACAATCAAAACAGCCGATACACGTCTGCGCGTCAATATCGACATGACCGCGCGGGTCGCGAAAAATTGCACCGGTTGGACAACCCGTCAAACACTCGGGATCCTTGCAGTGCATGCACACTAAGGGAAGGAGCGCATGCTGGAGTCGTTGCTTACCGATCGATACAGGTCGCTCGATTTGGATTCCTCGTCGCAACAGCCGCGATTGACCATGCATTTTGTGACATGCGAGTGAACAGTTCCCACAGCGAACGCACAGGTCCATATCCATGACCAGGAGATTCGCGCCGTCCACGATGCCGCTCGCAATTTCTTGTTCGGCAGCCTTCAGCGCGCTGAGATCTGACACTGATTCGAGTGTTGGCGGTAACGAGTCGTCAGCATTAGCAAAACTCGAAAAGGTTGCAACTAACTCATTCCGAATTTCAGTGTCGAACGCCGCTATCGGAACTTCCAACACCTCGGTTCGAGCCATCAGCGTAGCGTTGTATTTCCAGTTGTCCTGTTTCTGCAGCCCATCGAGACCTAAGGCATAACCTTCGCCGAGAAAGTCGACGCCGATGTTGTCACCCATTCCCATCACGACCTCGGGCGAAGTGGCGTGAAAAGGTACGCCTCTGGTACGTCTTACCCAACCACTCTTAATCAAGATCAGTCTGTCGATGGGTGTATTTTCGCGACAAAGGATGTGATGCTTTCCGTAGACCATGTAGCGAGCGGTCTTGCGAAGGTGTTCGATAGTATGTTGGCTGAGAGTTTTGTGCGAAATATTGGTGAGGTCTTCGAGAACCCGGCCGAAGCCATGCGCGCGATAAGTTTCGTCGAGCGTCTGACCAAATTTCGGGAGCTTCCGCAGCAGTCTTAGTGCAGGTCGCGAAACCTCGAGCACAGTCGCAGATGATTCGGACGGAACGACCACCGAAGCGTTTCGCTCGATCCCCGCCAGCAAAGCCATTTCACCGAAGCAGGTTCCAGGTGCAAGATGACCTATTTTTTTTTGGCCACCGTCGTCGCGGACGTAAACATCCAGCGCGCCCTGGGCAGCGATATAGAAGGTATTGCCGCCCCATTCGCCCTGGCGCATGATCTCTTCGTGGGCATCGTAGGTGAGTAAACGAACGTAGGGGCCGACATGCTTGCCGTTTCCATAGTCCCGTCCATGCACGATCACTTCGAGGTCGCCCGCATACTTCGGCTTCCCATTTTGTTCTTCGAAGAGTTCAGCAGTGAGTGCGAGATTCTTTACGGCTTCGACAACGCGATCCCGATCGGTAATTTCGCGTGGCATCCGGATGGTTATACTACGTCGGTGGGCAGTTGTCAGTAGTCAGTCCGTGGTCACGTGGTCACGAATAGGTCATATAGGTCCTATTCTGACCACTGACTACTGACAACTGACTACTGCATGCTAAACTTTTGCGACTTATGTCAGCAGAAACACTCTATTCACTTCCCCTCGAACAACAAATCGGACAATTCTTCTTCATCGGTCTCCCAGGCACTGTGTTGGATGACGACACGCGCGAACTGGTGCGCGAAGTGCAGCCGGGAGGCTTAATCATCTTCGGCCGCAATGTCACGTCGCCAGAACAACTGCGTTCGCTCTTGGATGGCGTACGTGAAGTCGTTCCAACTTCGCCCCTTTTTGGAATTGATCAAGAGGGTGGGCTGGTCGATCGACTGCGAAAGATCTTCACACCGATGCCCTCGGCCAGGACGATACGTCAACACGGCGACCTGGCCGCGGCGCGAGCGTTGGGTCGCGTTACAGGCGAAGTGCTGCGAATGCTCGGGTTCAGTGTTAATTTCGCGCCCGTGATGTCGATCATGACTGATGATCGCGATCTGCTTTCGAATGGTCTTTACTCAAGGTCATTCGGCCGCTCGCCCGGCGAAGTCCTGGGTTATACGACGGTGTACATGCGCGGATTACAAGGCACTGGTTGCCTTGGTTGCCTGAAACACTTTCCCGGAATCGGCGCCGGCGAAGTTGATTCACATGAGCAAATGCCGATCGTCAGGCTAACTCACGAAGACTTAATCGCTCAGGACCTCGCGCCTTACATTGAGTTGTTTCAACGGCGCGACGACCGCGTTCGCTGTGTGATGGTTAGCCATGGTGGCTTTCCAAACATCAACATCAAAGAGGAAACAACTGGCGGATTATTGGAGCCAGCTTCTCTTAATCGCGCGATAGTGACAGATCTGTTGCGCGACGAATTAGGCTATCAACATTTGGTGGTGACTGATGATTTGGAGATGGGAGCGATTTCACGGCATTGCGAGATCGAAGATGCGGTTGTGCGCGCATTCTTAGCCGGCGAAGACATGCTCCTGATTTGTGCGAGTCCGGAAAAAATTCGACGGGGCTATCAGTCATTGCTAAACGCGGCGATCGAAGGTCGAATCACCAAAGACCGTATTCGTGCTTCGTTGAAACGGATTGCTGCCACCAAAGCAATGGCAGCTCCTCCGCTACCTCTCGATCTTGAACGTTTTCAGGTCCTCTCAAACGAGATTAACAAGCTCAATTCCAAGCTGAACTACACCTATGGAGGCACTGTCAAGTGAGGACCGCCAAGTTTGTTCTCTTAATGTTATTCATTTGTTTGCTCGCGTTCGGTGGGTGCCGTCGCAGGAGTGATGTATTCGTCATTGCGTTGGGTGACAACATCCGCACAATCGATCCAATTGGTTCACCTTCGGTTGATGCTGCCAGCGAACGAGTCCGGACACTTATCTTCAACTCCCTGATAAAAAAGGACGAAAAGTTTGACTATGTCGGTGAATTGGCCTCAGACATCGCACGCTCCACTGATGGAACCATATTTACCTTCACGCTACACGATGGCGTCAAATTCCATGATGGACGAATCCTGACTTCTGCGGATGTTAAATACACTCTCGATCTCGTCTTCTCAAGCTCTTTTGCAAAGTCGGCCAGCTTTTACGAAGGAACCGGAACCGACAAACACAGTTACATCAAGAGCGTTGAGACTCCAGATTCAAAAACTGTAGTGGTGACCCTGATCAAGCCGTGGGTGGGTTTGTTGTCGAACCTCGTTCCAGTGGCAATCATTCCCAAAGACAGTTATGAAAGTGAAAAGGAACATCCGCTGGGAACCGGACCATTCAAGTTTGTGCGCTACGACAACACGCAGCAGGTCGTTGACGTGGAAGCGTTTTCGGAATATTGGGACGGACCGTCGAAGATCCCAACAGTTCGAGTTCGTGTGATTTCCGACATGAACGCGCTGCAGGCCGAGTTGCGGGCCGGTCGGGTTGACATTGCGCCAATGCCCACAAGTCTCTCGCCTGACGCAGTTAAGCTTCTTGAAAAGGATCCCAACCTTCAGGTCAATGCATTTACCGGTTCGAACCTCGTACTGCTGACGATCAACACGGCTTCCGCACCATTGGACGACGTCAAGGTACGCCAGGCAATCGCTTACGCCATCGATCGTGAAAACCTAATCAAGAACCTGCTGCTTGGATATGGAAAGATCGCTCATTCAATTCTCCCTGAAGAATCGTGGGCCTACACGGCAGGGCAGAAGTACTCATTCGATCCAGGGATGTCCAGGAAACTACTCGACGAAGCGGGCTTCAAGGACCCGGATGGCGACGGGCCGAAGATGCGGTTCGACAAGCCAGTTGTCTACAAACTTTCAGGAAGCAGTATTGCGGGACGTCAATACGCTGGTGTTATTCAGAACTATCTAAAGGAAGTCGGCATCCCGGTTGAGATCCAAACGCCCGAACAAAACACACTATTTGATGAACTGCGCCGGGGAAACTTCCAGATCTCCTACACTCAATGGGTCGGTGGTAATCAGGATCCAATCTTCTATAAGGATCTCTTTGCCACTTCCGAGATTCCGACGCAGACGCGACCTTCGCGCAATCGCAGCCGCTACAGCAACAAGGAACTTGACGCACTGCTAGATGAGGCAGTCAACACATTCGACCGTCAACGGGGCCTGGAGCTGTACACAAAGGTTCAGGAGATCGTCAGTCGCGAGGTGCCGGTCTTTCCGATGTGGTATCAGGCAAACATCGTCATTGCAAAGAAGACAGTGGGTAACATTCATGTGAATGCGAGTGGTGACTGGGGGTTTGTGAAGGATTTGACGGTGATGCGGTAGGCCCTAGTCGTTCTTGGATAAGGTCAGTACCGAAACGCGGTAGCGTCGGGTCCGTCCAATACACGATCCATTTGGTTGCTGGACGGACCCGACGCTACCGCGTTTCGGTACTGACCTTATCCAAGAACGGCGTCCGACTCTAAAAGCAAGAACCAAGACATCAGAACTAAACAGTTTGTCCTAAAATCGCTTCCAACCTGGCTCGTGAAACTGCACCTTCACGAATGATCTTCGGTGAATTACAGGTGATATCAATCACCGTCGAAGGTGCCGTTGCTGTCACTTGCCCTCCATCGATAATCAAATCAACCCCACTTGGAAAATAATCTCGAACCTGAGCTGCGGACGTAGCCGGTAACCGACCGGATGGATTCGCGCTCGTTGCAGTCAATCGTCCACCGCACGCATGCGCAAGCGCTCGTACGTCAGCATCGTCAGGCAAACGCAATCCAACAGCCCCGGTTCCAGATGTAACTTCGTCAGGCAAATCCGCGCTCGCAGGCAGCACGATTGTTAACGGACCCGGCCAAAGATGACTTGCCAGCGTGTGGAATAATGGCGGTTTGGATGAAACCAGCTGATCAACGTCGGAGGTATCTGCAATTAGTAACAGGATCGGCTTTCCTTCATCTCGTCCCTTAATCGTCTTCAGTCGTTCAACGGCGAGACGATTGAGCGGGTCCGCCCCCAATCCATAAAACGTGTCTGTCCTAAAAGCAATTAAGCCGCCATTTGAAACAATCTCGGCGGCAAGTTTGCGAGTTCCGTCGTTGTCTGGACCAGTGATCACGGTTTACGGTCAACCCAATTGGTGTTCATTCTAGTTCTTTTCAAGGATGGTGCATCCAAAACGTTTCCGTCGAAGCCGTTTACGTACGGCTTTACTAACGCAAACGACGATGCGAAATATATAGGAACGGCTCGAAGTTCCTTCAAAGCGTCTACCTCCGAAAGAACAGGCGAGCTCCTGACACTCTGGGACTCAGATTCGCCTTGTTTCGAAGAGGTAGTCAAAGAATCGCCCGGCGTCGTCGTACTGTCCCCTTCAAATATCATCTTGAGATTCGTTAGCTCGTCAGTTGTTTGCATCACCAGCCCACGGCGAACAACGTCAAAATCACCTGCCCTAAACGCATTTTCGTACTCATCCCAGTTCTTGATGATAATTTCCGTTTGGATACCGAGCACGCTTTGCCACATCGCCGCGATAGCCTGCGCAACTGCCCGCTGCTGATCGTTGCGGTTAATCAACAAACGAATAATCGGAAATCCTTCGCCATTGGGAAAGCCAGCCTGAGCCAGAAGGTCGCGGGCGTTGGGTACATCCTGTTCGAGTAACTCAGCCTTATCGACTACGGGTTTCTCCCCCGAAATTGCCTGAGGTAAGAACTTTCCTGCCGGCTCGGTTGCACCACCCAAATCGTCACGACTCACACGTTCGCGGTCAATCGCAATCGCCAACGCCTCACGAACGCGTACATCATCGAACGGCGCATGTGTGGTATTGAAGCTGTAATAGGTGAGCGCGCCAAATGTGAAACGTCGAAAATCCTCATAACCTGAAAGCAGCTTGAGCGCCAATGGTTCAAAAGGCGCATTCGTAACTGCGTCGACTTGGCCACTTCGATAAGCTGACAACGCATCCTCAGCGCCTGAGCTGCCTACAAATGCAACCCGCTCGAGTTCAACTGCGTCGCCGTCCCAATAAGTCTTGGCCCGCTCGAGCAAAACCCGATCCTTGTCGGCGCCCGAAAAAGAAAAAGCGCCATTCGAGATCAATTCATGTGCTTCAAGACGGTGGGTCAGATCCGAATCAACGATTTTCACTGGACGGAACACCGGATGAGCAACCAGTGTCGGAAAACTCGCGTCGGCTTCGTGTAATCGCACACGTAGAATATAGTCACCGACAGCTTCCGCTCCAAAAGCGGTCCCGCGAGCTGCACTTGAGTCGTTACCAGGTTTTCCAGCCACTTGACGCGCGCTGGAGCCTTCGAGGTTGGAAAGTAACTCTGTATGCGGCGCCAATGGTCCAATTCGTAGTGTGCGTTGCCAGGATCGAACGAAGTCACCTGCCGTCACGGTTTCGCCGTTCGACCATTTTGCGTCGTCGCGCAGATAGAACGTCCACTCACGGTTGTCAGCTGACGATTCCCATCGCTTTGCCACTCCAGGGACCGGAGCAAGGGTTTGCGGGTCAAAATCTGTAAGCCCTTCGAACAGCGCTCTAACCACGTCGGTGTCAGGTGCTGCCGCCGCAAAAGCTGGGTCGAAAGTCTGAGGCAGTCCGCCGTCACTCCAACGGAACTCCTGTGCGCGCGGCACCACGACCTCTCCGTAGTAATTCGATAGTCGATGATTCGTTAGACAGCCGCTCAGAATTACCGACAACGACAACAGAAATACGACGGCAAACTTAATCAACACCTGCCGTGTGCATCCGTGGTGTAGAAATCCGATCTTGAAGCTCATTTATGCTTCCGCATTAACTGGACGAGTTGGTCGTAGATCTCTTTAGTGTGTTGCCGAGTCGGCTCGAAACCATCGGAGGTGTCGATCAAAAAATCACCAAATCTCTGTTTCTCTTCCTGAGACATCTGCGAATCAATTCTCTTTTGCGCTTCGTCGCGCGTAAGACTATTTCTTAACATTACACGTTCGAGCTGAACTTGCGGTCGACAATGAACGACGATGAGTTTATCGAACCTTTTGTAGCCGCCCGATTCAATCATCAGCGCAGCATCAACGATTCCTACTCCATTTGGATCTTCCGCTTCCCAGCGTCTGAGGATTTCGTCCTGGCGCTCCATGATTCGAGGGTGCAGGATTGCATTCAACTGCAGGCGCTTGGTTTCGTCTCCGAAGACAATCGCGGCCAATTCTTTTCGATCCAATGCTCCATCCGGCTGGAGTACGTCTTCGCCGAAGGCTTCTACGATGTCTTGCAGGCCAGGTGTTCCGGGCTCAACTACTTCACGCGCTGTGTCGTCTGCATCAAGGACATGACATCCGAGTTCCTCGAAAGTGGACGCAACAAACGATTTACCAACACCAATTGATCCTGTTAGGCCAACTCGAAGCATTAGAACTCCTTGGAGTGCGGGGACCTGTCACCGCTTTGGTACAGCGAACCTCAGCATCTACGACGCCCTGTACCACAGCGGTGACAGGCACTCCAGGGAGGCGCAAATTCGTCTTGGACTTACCAGGCCAGCTACAAGGTTAATTAACCAGCCCGCGCCGCATCTTCGCTGCCTTCAACGTATTCTTCATCAACATTGCTACAGTTAGCAGCCCTACGCCTCCAGGGACTGGGGTGAATTTACCAGCAACTTCGAGAGCCTCGGACGGGTTAACATCTCCAACCAATGTATAACCCCGCTTGGCGAGAACTGTGAGGCGCTTGTCTGTTTCTGAGCCAAACATCCCGCGCACAATGTCAGCGTCCGCGAGTTTGTTCATCCCGACATCTACAACAGTCGCGCCCGGCTTGATGTGGTTTCGACCAATCATTCCAGCCCTCCCGATGGCTACGATCAGCAAGTCCGCAGCCCGAGTCACGGCCGCAAGGTCACGAGTTCGGGAATGGCAAACTGTAACGGTCGCATCTCTTTGCAGGAGCAGTTGAACCATGGGTCTGCCTACTATTTGACTACGACCCACCACACACGCATCGACCCCGCGAATATCGACCTTGTAGTAGTCGAGAAGCTCTATAATGCCCGCCGGCGTACAGGGAACTAGTTGCGGGCGACCCAGCGAGAGTTTGCCAACGTTGATAGGATGAAATCCGTCGACGTCTTTGCTGGCGTCGATAGCATCGATGATTGCCGTTTCGTCTATGTTTTTTGACAAGGGCAGTTGCGTAAGAATTCCATCTACATCATCACGCGAATTCAACGACCTTATGAGTTCCAGCAATTCGGCGGTGATGGTGGAGTCTGGTAACGCATGGTGTTCCGATCGAATGCCAACTTCACCACAGGCGGCAATCTTGTTTCGAACATAAACGGCGGATGCCGGATCTTCTCCGACACGCACCGCCGCCAGACACGGAACGATATTGCGCGTTGTTTTCAGTTCCTCGATTTCGGATTTAACTTGTTCTTTGATCTGCTGGGCCACTGCAGATCCGTCAAGTAAGATAGCTTTTAGCTTTTCTGCAATCATAAACTCACAATAATCGAGATCTACATCGAATTGACGTATCACAACCTAGGTTACAACGACCAACGTAAAAAGAATAGCGGACCATTTATAACCGAGGATTCAGCGCGCTTTAGGTCTCTCTGCGCAACCTTTGCGTTCTCTGCGTCTCCGTGGTGAAGGTGTGGGAGTTCAATATTACCGCAGAGACGCAGAGAACGCAGAGGTTGCGCAGAGAGATGAACTAATGGTGCCTGAAGCCTCCGGCGTTTTGGTTTTTGAAGGACGTACAAGATAATTCGCTTATGCAACTCGCTCGACACATAGGTTTCTTTATCACCGCCACGTTGCTTTGTTCGGTTCAGGCAACTCACGCCCAATCCACCTCCGAACTTGCGGTTCGGATTCGTGCTGCGATCGACGCCCACGACTTCAACGCCGCGAAACGAGAGATCGACAAACTCCGCTCAAGCGATCCGTCGTTTTTTCGTGCAAAAGACTACGATTACCTGCTTGCTCACATCGCGGAATCAGGAAATGACCTAAACGCCGCGTCCGCTGGTTATCAAACCGTCGCAACCACTAACTCACCACTTTCCGAATATGCGCTCTGGCATCTCGCCAGAATCGCACGATCCACCGGGGATCTCGTGTTAGAACGCGAGCGCCTTCGCAAACTAATCAGCGTGGACCCGTCAAGTCTCTTATACGACGCCGCGAATTCACGTCTGGTCAAAAGCTTTTTTGAAAGCGGTGACTATTCTGCAGCCGTTGCTGCCGCTCGTGTTGTTACCAACTCAAGAAATGGGGCTATCGCTCGCGAGGGCTGGATGTTGATGGGCCAAGCATACATGCGAGCTGGAAAACACACTGAAGCACGCGATGTCTTTAACAAACTGATCATGCAAATGCCCGATGCGTCCAAACCGGATGACTTCGCATTGGCGGCAGCGCGTGAACTCGACGAACTGGCGAAAAGAACTGATATACCTCAAATGAACCTGTCAGAGGCTGACCATCTGTTGCGCGCTTCTGTCTACCAGTTTAATCGAGACTTTGCGGTCGCAAGGGCCCACTATCAAGCTGTTGTTGATGCGAATCCCCAAGGAGGAACGGCTCCTAATGCAATTTATCAGATTGGGCGGGGACTGTATCTCGAAGGTAAGTACGACGACGCGATCAAAACATTTCAGCGCGTGATAGACCAGTTTGCAGAAAGCCAGAGTACGCGGGACGCACTCGGTTCGCTGGCGGCTAGTTATCTCCGTCTGAAACGCACCGACGATGCAATCAATACATACAAACTCTTCATTACGCGCTTTCCAGATGCGCCAAATCCCGAGCGGGCATATCTGAACATCATCGACGCCCTTCATGAGTCCGGTCGTTATCCGGAAGCACTGAACTGGGTACAGCAAACGCGAACTCGTTTCAAAACCGAACTTGGCGGGGCGCTCGCATTGTTTGCACAACAACGAATTCACCTTGCGCAAAACGCCTGGACCGAGGTCATTCGCGATGCGGATGAACTAGGGAAGTTCTCTGACTTGGGCGGAACGCGTGTCCCAGGGGGCACTACGCTCGCGGAGGTTTCGTTTCTTAAAGCATTCGCGCTCGAGCAACTCGGCAGGACGGACGACGCAATAAATGCGTATCTGACCATTCCTGACGGACGTAACGAGTACTATGGAAACCGAGCCACGCAACGCCTGGCTTCGATGGCGGCGAATGAAAAAGCTCGAGCCGCAGTCCTGAATCGCTTTACTAGCCTCCTGGGGGCGGCAAGAGCGTCTGAGGCGCAAGGTCAGACCGAGCAAACGCGCGTTGCCGCTCAAAGCGCACTCAGACTCACTCAAGACAACACCCAGCGAACGCAACTTCTCGAGATTCTCCGACGATCATATGGCAAGCTTCAAAATTACAGCTTGCCAACGTTTCACATAGTTTCGATAGCGAGTGAAGCAGTCGATCCTGCCGCGACTATTGACTCGACACACCAACTTCTCGGAGCGAGACTTTTTAGTCTGGGACTCTACGATGAAGCAATGCCGGAGATTTTCGCAGCTCGGGCAGCGCCTCCAAAACCCGCAAATCAAGCTCCAGCATTTTCAGACGAGGGCTACACTTTAGCTGTTTATTCCCTTCGCGGTGGGTTATCCAATCGAGCAGTTCGTTTTGGTGAATTGTTTTGGAAAACAGTGCCCGCGGATTATGTCCTCGACGTTGCTCCGCGTGAGTTGGTGGAACTTCTCTATCCTGCCCCCTACCGCAATTCGCTGTTAAAACATGCCTTGTCAAGAAACGTGGATCCACGCTTCGCGCTCTCTATAATCCGGCAGGAGTCGCGCTACCAGGTTGATGTGAAATCCGTTTCGGCTGCGCGCGGCATGATGCAGTTTATTCCCGCAACCGCCAATGAGATCGCCGCGCAGTTGCAACTAAAGAGTTTCAGTCAAGACGATCTGTACAACGCCGACACTGCAATTCTTTTCGGCTCACAGTATCTGGCTAATCTATTCCACCAATGTCCAGAACAGCCGCAGGCGGTAGCCGGCGCCTACAACGGCGGGGCGGATAATCTGGCAAGATGGATCGCTCGTTCACGGTCGAATGATGCCGATCGCTACGTGCCGGAGATTGGATTCTCGCAAACGAAAGACTACGTGTACAAAGTGATGGCCAACTATTGGAATTACCAACGTCTCTACGACGGGCAGTTACAACCCTTAACTAAATGAAGAAACTCGCATTCATACTCGCCATATTTGTTTTAGTAAGTTCCAGTTCTTGCCGGCGCCACAATCCAGCGAACGAGAAGCGTTTTGATTTGAAAGGAAAAGTTGTTGTGGTCGAGCCTGAGAAACATCTGGTAACAATTTCGCATGAAGACGTCAAAGACTTCATGCCGGCAATGACAATGCCCTTCATGCTGCCTGACGAATCTGCTCTACAGTATCTGGTTGCTGGTGATGAAATCAGCGCCACACTCGTTGTCGATGGCGCTCAATCCTGGTTGGAAAACGTGGCCATCACTCGACAGAGCACTGACCCAACGACCACCACGGGCATCAGCGAAGCGAAGGAGGGTGATGTGGTTCCTGATTACACGATGATAAATCAGGATGGTAAGGACATTCGTATCAGCAACTTTCGCGGTAAGGTTCTGCTCCTGACGTTTATCTACACTCGGTGCCCAATTCCCGAATACTGCAATCTAATGAGCACCAACTTCGCTGCCGTTGACCGTCAGGTGCAAAGCGACCCTGAGTTTTACGGAAAGACTCACCTCCTGAGCATCACCCTCGATCCCGAGTACGACACACCGAAGGTCCTACGCAGTTATGGCGCGGCTCATACTGAGCGTTATCAAAACGAAACATTTGAGCACTGGGATTTCGCGACAGGCACCAAAGATCAGATCAAAGGCGTAGCGCAATTCTTTGGTTTACGGTATTTCCAGGACAAGGATCAAATCGTTCACGGACTGAGAACGGTGATGATTGGAACGGACGGTAAAGTCGTGAAGGTCTATCGTGATAATCAGTGGAAGCCGGAGGAGGTTGCTGGGGAGATGGAGCGATTAGTGGGTGGGAAGTAAGACGGAATGATTTCTTTTAACTCGTTAGGCCAAACCTTTAATCTTCCTCACTTCTTCAGTCAGCACAGGAACCGCCTCAAACAAGTCGCCCGCTATCCCGTAATCCGCAATATCAAAAATCGGAGCTTCAGGATCTTTATTGATAGCTACGATCGTTCCTGAGTTCTTCATCCCGACCAAATGTTGAATCGCTCCTGAGATACCTAAAGCGATATAAAGCTTTGGCGCCACCGTTTGTCCCGACGAACCGATTTGACGATCGATTGGGAGCCAATCCGCGTCGCAAATTGGACGTGAGGCTGCAAGATCGCCACCTAGTACTTCCGCGAGTTTTTCAGCCAACCCCAGGTTATCTTTGCTCTTTATTCCACGACCCACCGCCACGATAACGTCTGCCTTCGTAAGATCGACAGCTTGCTTTGCTTCCTGGAACGGAGCTTCCGGAACCATTCGCACTTCACCAATCTCAACTGCGACAGTTTCAACTGCTGCGCCACTTCCCTTCTTTGCCTGGTCAGGACGGAATGCACCTGTCTGGAAAGTTGCGAACACTGGAGCTGCGCCGTCCGAAAGTACGTCAGCATCGAGTTTGCCAAGAAAGATTCGTCTCGTAAACTCGAGATTACCGCCCTCAACCTTGGCACGAATACAATCGCTAATCAGCGACTTACCAAAACGTGCGGCAAGTTTCGGTGCAAAGTCACGAACCTGGTAGGTGTGTGTCATGAAAACAAAGGCGGGATCCACCTGCTTCACGACTTGTTCTAATGCGTCGGCGTAGGCATCTGGTGTGTAGTCGCTTAACGTTGCGTGGCTCGCACTGATAACTTTCGCAACGTCGTATTGAGCAATATCTTGCGCCGCCGCTTCGTTACCTAAGACAACCGCGGTCAACGTTTGTTGAAGCTGCTCGCCCAAATTCTGTGCAGCCGCGATCGCTTCGAGTGAACTCTTGTTGACAGTTCCACTCTTGTGCTCGATGAAGGCAAGAATTCCGTTGCTCATTACAAATCGTTCCTTCGTTTGTTAACGGTAAGCCCTCCTTGACAGTCGGGCTACTACCGCGACTCAGATAACGCGTGCTTCGGAGTGCAACTTCTGCGCAAGCTCAACAGCACCAGCTTTCGCATCCCCGTTGCCGAGCATTTGCGTCTGCTTGGTCTTTTGAGGCAGGTAGATTTTCTGAATACGTTGATGCGAAGCGCGACCGGTAATCTCTGCAGATGGAACGACTTCCTTAATCTCTTTCTTCTTCGCAGCCATGATGCCTTTGAGTGTTGCGTAACGAATTTGACTGATACCTGATTGAATCGTCAGCAACGCGGGCAAAGTCATCGTGTACCACTGATACCAACCATTCTCGAGTTCGCGTTTCACACGAAACTTATCCGCCGCGGCATCAACTTCAATGATGATCGTGGCATGCGGCAGACCAAGCAACTCCGCCATGATTACACCAGTTTGCCCGTAACCGTGATCATCAGACTGTAACCCCGTCATGATCAGGTCAGGCTTTTCTTCTCTTATCGCGTCAGCAAGAACTGTTGCCGCTGTGTAAGGAGAGAGGTGTGTAAGATTGTCGCCCACGACGTGAATCGCACGATCGGCTCCGCGTGCCAACGCATCTTTAATGACACTCTTCACGCGTTGCGGACCCATCGAGCAAACAACAACCTCACCGCCAAGCTTTTCCCGTACGCGCAGGGCCTCCTCGAGCGCATAACCGTCCGACTCGCTGACCTCAAACGAGAGGTCTGCTTCTTCGATCCACGTTTCCTCTTTATTAATTCGCAGGATCGCGTCTTTGTTCGCGACCTGTTTCATCATGACGACAATCTTCATGGGTTGGGTCTTCGGTCTTGGGCCTTAGGTCTTTGGATTTTGATTGTCCGATTTGCTTTAGCTTGTTGTCGAGAAAAATCTGAGCCGCAGAGTTCCGCGGATAAGACTGATCAGAAAAGTTGTCTGTAACTCACATTCTCAATCTCAGATCTGCGATCATCGGCTAAAATCTGCGGCTCAATCCCTTCCAACGACAAGACAGACGCCTATCGGACATTTAGATACCAAAGCTCTATTCCTCGTACCTCTTAAACAACAGTGCCGCATTCGTTCCGCCGAAGCCAAACGAATTCGAAAGTACATACTCAACTTCTGCCGGTCGCGGCTCATTTGGTACGTAGTCAAGGTCGCAGTCAGGATCGGAATTGAAGTAGTTAATCGTGGGCGGCAACACCTTGCGATGAAGTACCAGCGCCGAGAAAACCCCTTCGATGCCGCCCGCAGCTCCGAGAAGGTGCCCGGTCATAGACTTCGTCGAACTTACCGCCAGTTTGTATGCGTGTTCACCAAACGTGTCTTTAATCGCCTTTGTCTCAAACTTGTCGTTGTAGGGAGTTGATGTTCCGTGCGCATTTATGTAGCCAACCTGTTCAGGCTTGATGTTCGCATCCTTCAACGTGCGTTGCATGACTCGTCGCGCCCCAGAGCCCGTTTCGTCCGGCATCGTCAAATGAAATGCGTCGGCAGCGATCCCGTACCCAGCGATCTCGGCGTAGATCCTTGCACCCCTTTTCTTAGCCGACTCGAGATCTTCCAAAATCATGATTCCGGCACCTTCGCCAATCACAAAACCATCGCGGTCTCGCTCAAACGGCCGGGATGCATGAACTGGATCGTCATTGTTGGTAGATAGAGCCCGCATCGAGGCAAAACCGGCGACGCTCATCGGTGTAATTGCCGACTCCGCTCCACCGCAAATCATCAGATCTGCATCGCCTCTTTGAATTATCTTGAAGCTGTCGCCAATGGCATGTGCCCCCGCAGCGCACGCGGTTGCCGTAGCGGAATTTGGCCCCTTTGCGCCAAAGCGAATTGAAACCTGTCCTGCGGCGAGGTTGACGATGGCTGAAACAATAAAGAATGGGGAGACGCGGTCAGGCCCATGATCGAGCAATTTTGAATGCTCACGCTCGATGGCCCAGAAGTCTCCGATCCCGCTGCTTATGTAGGTGCCGGCATTCTCGGAAATATCATCCGGAAACTTTCCTTCTGACGTCATCTGAACGCCACTATCCCGGAGTGCTTCGATGGAAGCGGCGATCGCGTAATGAATAAAGGCGCCCATCTTGCGCGCCTCCTTCTTCGCGATGAATTTCAGGGGATCGAAGTCTTTGACCTCGCAGGCAAACTTGACCGAAAACCTCTCGATATCAAACTTCTTGATGTAATCAGCGCCACTGCGACCATGCATCAGCGCAGTCCACGTGTCTTCGACAGTATTGCCAACAGGTGTCACGAGGCCGAGGCCTGTAATCACGACACGACGTGTCAAGTTAGAACTCCTTGGAAAACGACAGCTAAGTGGAGTTATGAGTGATAAGCGATCAAATCCGTATCACCTATCACTCACAAATTACTCCTCTACTTTTTATGCTGGTCGATGTAGTTATATGCGTCCCGCACGCTTTGAATCTTCTCAGCGTCTTCGTCAGGGATTTCAATGCCAAACTCCTCTTCAAAACGCATCACGAGTTCAACCGTGTCCAGCGAGTCGGCGCCGAGGTCGTCGATAAATCTGGCGTTTGGCGTGACCTCGTTTTCGTCGACACCAAGCTCGTCGACAATAATCTGCTTTACCTTATTCTCGATCTCTTGATCGGGCATCGTGTTTGCTCCTCTGTGAGTTTTATTAGACTAATTTATCCCTGAACAGCAAGCGCAGCGCGCATCGCCTCCAGGCTTGCCGCGTCTTCCACGTTAAGACACTTTACTTCGCGATTCGTTTGCCGCATCAATCCTGACAACACTTTGCCGGGACCGACTTCCACAAATGTTTCCACCCGTTGGTTGAGTAACAACTGCATCGACTCAAACCAACGAACTGGCGCCGCCACCTGTCGGAAAAGAGCATCGCGCAACTCATCGGGCG